>JAEWHB010000211.1 GCA_023388015.1 Bacteroidota bacterium | reverse complement strand
CGGTTGCTGATAACAAAGGAACTCTTTTGTCTTTTGACATGAATTCTCCGACTTTATAATCGCCGTTAATCAAACAAGAAATACCTTCCGGTAAATCGTTTTCTTTTAAAACTTCCTGAATGATTTTCTGACAAGCTACCCCGCACAAAGGCGTTTTTTCACTTGGCTTCCAGATTACTACGTCACCACAAATCCAAGCCAGAGCCGCATTCCACGACCAAACCGCTACGGGAAAGTTGAACGCTGAAATTACTCCGACGATCCCTAACGGATGGTATTGTTCGTACATTCTGTGTCCGGGACGTTCGGAATGCATGGTGTGTCCGTAAAGCATTTTGGCTTGTCCGGTGGCAAAATCACAGATGTCAATCATTTCCTGCACTTCACCCAAACCTTCCTGATAGGATTTTCCCATTTCGTAGGAAACCAATTTCCCTAAATCGGCTTTGTAATGTCTTAATTTATCTCCGAACTGACGTACGATTTCGCCTCTTTTCGGAGCCGGAGTTGTTCTCCAAACCTTGAAAGCTTCTTGAGCCGAAGCGATTACTTTTTCGTAATCTTCTTGAGTCGTTGCTTTTACTTTTCCGATTAATTTTCCGTCAACCGGCGAATGAGATTCAATGATTTCTCCATTTGAAAACCAATTGGAACCGGTTGAAGTTCCTTCATTTATTTCGTTTAAACCTAATTTTTTGAGTTCGTTTTGTATCATTTTAATTCTTGATTTTTTGAATTTATCAAAGGTAAGAATTATGTGGCAAGTAATTCGAATTAAAAACAATAATTGATATGTCAATTAATTACATCGAATGGTTATATTTGTATAAAAATTTAGATTTGGAGAAATTAGAGAATATTATTTTTTATACGATTGACAAGGGCATCAGAACTTATCGGATGTATGCCCAGAAGCGACTTCGCGAATTTGGATTTCAAATTACGATTGACCAATGGTTGGTTTTAAAAGTGCTAACGGAAAATCCCGGAATTATGCAACAGGAAATTGCCGAAAGGGTTTTTAAAGACAATGCTTCGGTGACGCGGATCATCGAATTATTGGTAAAAGCAGATTATCTGGAACGTAAAATCAATCCGGATGACCGCAGGAAATCCAATCTGAAAGTCACTTCGAAAGGAAGAAAAATCATTTCAGAGGTTCAGAATGTTGTGCTGGAAAATCGGGCAAATGCCTTGAGCGGAATTACTCAGGCTGAACTGGAAACAGTTCAACGGGTTTTACTGAAAATTACAGAAAATTGTCAGGAAGAAGTTTAATCCAAAAAATTATGATGAGAATAATTCTTTTAATGAGTCTTTACCTCGCGATGTGGATGCTTTCCTGATCAGACATTCGTCAAATGGAAAGTGAAAAGCGTGTTTCCCCAAACCAGGCAAGCTGCGCCGGCATTGTCCAAATCAATCGTGAATTGCTCCACCGGTTCTTCCGATTTAAAAGTCGGAACTGTCACTCTTAATGCATCTTGGGATTCATCGTATCGGGTTCCCCATTGGTCCCATTCCTTGTTAAAAATCACAATGGTTTCCTTTTCGTCGGGAATGGTGTACAAACTGTATTTTCCGGCCGGAAGTAATTTTCCTTCGATCAAAACATCCTGATTGACCTCAAAAACAGTGGCTTCATTGGCGCCGGTTCTCCAAACTTTACCATAAGGAACGATGTCTTTCCCGAATTCTCTTCCTTTCAGAAATGGACGGCTGTAGGTGATTTCTACATTCAAATCTTCAATCTGCGCCTGAATGGTGTCAAGCGGACTCACACGATTGTTAGAGGCGGTTTGTGCATTTGCAAACGAAAAAATGAAGAGAAAAAATACGGTAAATAAACTGGTTGTTTTCATTTTGATGAAATTAGGACTTTTACAAATTTACGAATTCCGGCCATCAAATTGGCAAGTTCTGTGCCAGTAAAGGGGCGGAATTATTAAAATTTTTTAATTCATATAAATTTAACTTTTGCCAGAGTCTGTTTAAAATTTATATTTTAGAATTGTTATAGCGTACTTTTAGTCATTTGAGATTAAGAGGAGAAACCAATTGGTTTCGGGATTAAGGCAATTTTTGCAGTCGAAATAGGGTATGTTCGGCGAAAAAATTAACGATGTTGTAGGCAAAAAGATGCATAACAAAATAATTAGATGAAATTTAAACAGGCTCTTACGCCAACATTCGGATGGAAAGTTTCACGCCTTCAATCAATTGATCGATTTCTTCTTTGGAATTGAAAACCGCAAAAGAAGCCCGAACCGTTCCCGGAATTCCGAAATGTCGCATAATCGGTTGGGCGCAATGATGACCCGTCCGCACCGCAATTCCTTTTTTGTCCAAAATCATCCCGACATCGGACGGATGAACGCCTGGCAAATTCAGGTTAAAAGAAACCGCGCCCGACCTTGGTGTGTCTTTTCCATAAATCACAACTTGTTCCAGTTCAGAAAGTCGGGAAGTTGCATAACTCAAAAGTTCATCTTCGTACTGATGAATGGTTTCAATCCCAATCGAATTGATAAAATCAATCGCTGTTCCCAAAACAATATTCCCGGCAATATTCGGCGTTCCCGCCTCATATTTAAAAGGCAATCCGGCGTAGGTTGAATGATCCATCCAAACTTCTTTGATCATTTCTCCGCCGCCGTGATAAGGCGGAAGTTCGTTCAGGATTTCTTCTTTTCCGTATAAAACTCCGGTTCCGGTCGGTGCATACATTTTGTGTCCGGAGAAAACCAGAAAATCACAATCCATTTTCTGAACATCTACTTTTGTATGGGGAATGGATTGCGCCGCATCAATCAAAACCCAAGCGCCCAGCTGATGTGCTTTTTCGATGATTTTTTCAATCGGATTGATAATTCCCAATGCATTGGAGATCTGATTAACCGCTACGAGTTTTGTGTTAGGTGTTAAGAGTTCGTCTAGTTTTTCAATCTGTAAAGTTCCGTCTTCATTCAATGGAATGTATTTCAACTTAGCGCCGGTTCTTTCGCAAAGCATTTGCCAAGGAACGATGTTGGAATGGTGTTCAATTCCGGTAATGAGAATTTCATCGTTCGCTTTGATGACATCTCTCAAAACGCTGGCAATCAGGTTGATTCCCTCGGTTGTGCCTTTGGTGAAAAGTACTTCGTGCGCTTGTTTGGCGTTGATGAAATTTCTGACTTTTTCTCGCGCATCCTCCATCATAACCGTCGCTTCCTGACTGATGGTATGAATGCCCCGATGGACATTTGAATTGAATTTTTCGTAATAATTATCAATGGCATCTAGAACGATTTTGGGTTTTTGGGAAGTCGCTGCGTTGTCGAAATAAATCAACGGATTTCCGTTTACTTCACGTTCTAAAACAGGGAATTGGGCGCGTATATTTTCTAAGTTGAAACTCAATTTTAAGTCTTTTTTGAATGAAAAGCAAAGTTATTCAATTCAAATGGCTTAGGAAATGATTTAGGTCAAATTCTAATATTTAAAATCCTTCCTCAAATAAGGTTTCAAATCATCATAAGGAACAAATAATTCAAAATATCCATAGGCATAAGGCGTCATTTCATACAAACCATAATGAAATGTGATTCCTTTTTTGGACAAACTGAAGTTTTCGGAATAGTAAATTTCTTCGGCTAAAAATGGTGTATTTTCAGGTTCGTTTAATTTCATACCTGCCGGAATATTGTGTTCTTTCCGAACGATTTTATCCAAAACTTTATTTATTTCTTTGGCGTGTTTTAAATTGAGTATATCGCTGATTTTGAGCCATTTGTTTTTTATTTTGTCGTAAGTATAATAAATTTCAAACGACATTCCGTGTGCGCCGCCCGTGTACAAATATTGAAAATAACGCATCACTAAATAATCTTTTCCGTTCAGATAGGGCGCGAAGCTTTCCATAATCTGATGATTGTACATAGAGGCATAAAACTGGCTGGAATTTTCCAATATATCTTCGACTTCTGCTCTGTATTCTTGCTCAAATTTTTCAATATTTGATTGAGAAAAACTTTGAAAATCCAAATAGGTGGAGTCAATGTTTTGGACCAGTTCTCTTTGAAGTTTCAGGTCTTTTGGCAGGTAGAAATCAATTTCATAGCTACCTTTCACGGTGTCGGAATATTCTTCTTTGGGAATGATAATTTCCTTGTTGGCATAGTAACGTACGATTTCGGTATAATTTTCTTTCGAAACTTTTTTCAGTTCAAAGGGAAGACTTTTCTCTCCTTTTTTCCAAGTGCCTTTAAAGGTATCATTGGCATAAGCTCCGCTAAATGTTTCTATAGATTCGCCGTCATCGTAAGTCGAAAAAGCTAGTTGGGGAGAAGATTGGTATAATTCGATCGGAATTTCCTGAGAATGGTAATAATAAGAACCGAAATAGGCTCCTTGTTCGCTAGAGAATTCGCCTTGTTTCAAAAGTTCCATCGTTACCGGATATTTCCCGATTTTTC
>JAEWHB010000207.1 GCA_023388015.1 Bacteroidota bacterium | reverse complement strand
CTTCCAAAGCTGCTTGTTCCAATTTTTTAGCGATTTCCAATGATTCGTCCTGAATACCTAATTTATCCAAAACCTGATCGGCTGCCTTTTTAATGATTCTTGCTCTCGGGTCAAAGTTTTTATAAACTCTATGTCCGAAGCCCATCAGACGGAAATCATCGTTTTTGTCTTTGGCTTTGTCCACCCATTTCTGAACGTTTCCGCCGTCTTCTTTTATTTGATCAAGCATTTCCACAACTGCTTGGTTTGCACCACCGTGAAGTGGTCCCCAAAGTGCAGAAACTCCCGCAGAAATTGATGCGAAAAGTCCTGTATGAGCAGATCCCACCAATCTTACAGTTGAAGTAGAACAGTTTTGTTCGTGATCGGCGTGAAGAATTAATAATTTGTCCAAAGCATCAATCACAACCGGATCCATTTCCAAATCACGATTGGGTTGTTTGAACATTAATTGATAGAAATTCTCAACATACCCCAATTTATTATCGGAATAATTCAAAGGCCAACCTTTTACTTTTCGAAGCGTCCACGAAGCCAAAACCGGGAATTTCCCCATCAAAGTAACCGCTGCACGGTACATTTCCGTTTCGGATTTTGCATCTACCGCTTTCGGATTAAAAGCAGTAAGAGCACTGGTCAAAGTGGACAAAACGCCCATAGGATGCGCGGTGCTTGGGAAAGCCGAAAGAATTTTCGTTACATCTTCAGACACCATATCGTAGTCTTTGATGTCATTTTCAAATTTCGTAAGTTCCTCTTGCGTAGGAAGGTTGCCTTTCAACAAAAGGTACATAACTTCCACGAAGTTTGATTTTTCAGCTAATTGTTCAATTGGATAGCCGCGGTACATTAAAACGCCTTCCTCACCATCTAAATAAGTGATTTCACTTTTACAAGATCCTGTATTTTTATAACCCGGATCCAGCGTAATGATCCCGCCGGTCTGGGAACGGAAGTTGGAAAAATCAACGTATTTCTCGTCCATCGTACCCTGTGGTACCTCAAATTCCAATTCTGATCCGTTATGAATAAATTTTGCTTTATCTGACATTGCTTTTATTAGTTTGGATAGCAATATACAATAAACTCATTCAATTCTCAAAATGAGATTTATCAATTTTTACTATGGGTTAATTATTCACTTTAAAAGCAGAGAATTGCGGATAAACCGCTGTGTCTCCCAATATTTCTTCAATTCGTATTAATTGATTGTATTTCGCCATTCGGTCTGAACGTGATGCTGAACCGGTTTTGATTTGTCCGGTATTTAAAGCAACTGCCAAATCAGCAATCGTTGTATCTTCTGTTTCCCCTGAACGATGTGACATTACCGCTGTGTATCCGGCATTTTGTGCCATGTGGACCGCATCAATTGTTTCTGTCAAAGTTCCGATTTGGTTTACTTTAATTAAAATCGAATTTGATGTATTGGTTTCAATGGCAGTATTCAATTTTTTCACATTGGTAACCAATAAATCGTCACCTACTAACTGAACTCTATTACCAATTGCGTCTGTCAACATTTTCCAACCTTCCCAATCGTTTTCATCCATTCCGTCTTCTATAGAAATAATCGGATATTTCTCGGTCAGTTCTTTTAAATAGGCAACTTGCTCTTCACGACTTCTGATGGCGCCGCTTTCACCTTCAAATTGGGTATAATCATATTTTCCGTCACGGTAAAATTCGGATGAAGCACAATCCAATGCGATTTTGATTTCTTCTCCTGCTTTGTATCCGGCCATTTCAATCGCTTTCATAATCGTGTCCAAAGCATCTTCGGTTCCTTCAAAAGTAGGAGCGAAGCCGCCTTCGTCCCCAACTGCCGTTGAAAGATTTCGGTCGTGAAGTATTTTTTTAAGGCTGTGGAAAACTTCCGTTCCTTTTTGCAAGGCTTGCGAAAAAGAATCCGCCACGACCGGCATAATCATAAATTCCTGAAATGCAATAGGTGCGTCGGAATGTGAACCACCATTCACGATGTTCATCATCGGAACCGGCAAAATTTTGGCGTTTGTTCCGCCTACATAGCGGTACAAAGGAAGGTTTAGTTCGTTTGCAGCCGCATGCGCAACCGCAAGAGATACACCCAAAATGGCATTCGCACCCAGTTTGGATTTGTTTTCGGTTCCGTCCAGTTCTATCATGGTTTTGTCAATTAAAACCTGTTCAAAAACATTGAAACCGATTAATTCTCTCGCAATGATTTCATTTACATTTTTCACGGCATTTTGTACGCCTTTTCCTAAATAATCCTTTCCGCCATCCCGAAGCTCTACGGCTTCATGTTCGCCTGTCGATGCGCCCGATGGAACCGCTGCGCGTCCCAAGATTCCGGACTCTGTTACCACATCAACTTCTACTGTTGGATTTCCTCTTGAATCTAAAATTTGTCTTGCGTGAATTTGTGTAATGATGCTCATTTATAATAGAATTTTAATTGTTGCCCAAATGTAGTGAAAATTAGGTTTTTCTAACAGTAAGCAGCCTAAATTATTTAGGTAACTGTAACATTTGGCACGATATTTAATACTAATTGGCAAAACAAAGTACCTTTTTATGAATTGGTTTGAAAAATTTTTACTGATTTGTGCCGGAAGCAACCTAAAACTTCTCGAAAAATCTCCTACTGAAATTCAAAAGCATACCGGAATTGGCGGTGTAATTTTATTTACGGCGATTCTTGCGTCTTTATCGTCGGGATACGCTTTGTATTCTGTATTTGATAATATTTGGGCAGCGATCGGTTTTGGGTTGCTTTGGGGATTGATGATTTTCAATCTCGATCGTTTTATTGTGGCTTCGATGCGAAAATCCGGTAATTTTTTTCGTCAGTTTTTTGCAGCTACACCCCGAATTATTCTTGCAGCTTTATTGGGAATTGTGATTTCAAAACCTTTGGAATTGAGAATTTTTCAGAAAGAAATCGATAAGCAATTAAATGTCATCATCAACCGAAATAAAACCGCACTTCAAGACTCAGTGAATATCCGTTATGCGCAACTTTCCACTACCCATTCGGCAGAGCGAAATGAAATTTATAACCGCATTAATTCTTTGCGTGAGGATTACAACGAAGCTTCGGCAGAACTCGAAAAAGAGGTTGTGGGAACAGCCACGGAAACCACAACGGGAAAAGTAGGTTATGGACCCAATGCAAAACGGAAAGAAGAATTGAAAAATACCAAAAAAGAAGAGTTGGATGCGTATATGGCGCAGATGCAACCTCGCCTATCGGAACTGGACAAAGAAATTGATTTGCTCAATGAAAACCGGCAAAAAGAATTGGCAGCCGCGAACCCGACGGAAGAAAATTACACCGGATTTGCTGCACGAATGCAAGCTTTGAACGAATTGACCAAAAACAATAAAATTTTAGGAATTGCTTCCTTATTTATAATGGGTGTTTTTGTTTCGCTCGAAATGGCGCCTGTTTTAGTCAAATTGATTTCGCCCAAAGGGCCTTATGATTATTTGTTGGATAAACACGAATATTCGTTTAAAATATTCGGATGGGAATCCAAAGAAAAGTTGGACACATCTTCTCACGAACGGATTTTGATCCACAAAAAACGCAGTGACCGAAGAATTAGAGAAGAAATCTAAAAATTCCTTTTTTCAATTAAATTTTTTGATAAATTTACGAGTCAGAAAATATAGATGGAAACACCTAAAAATCCTGAAACCGTAAAAGATTTTCCGTTTCTAAAAAAAATGGAAGATAAACTTGAGAAGGGAAAACGGCCGGATGCTCCCGAAGGAAAAATCAAGCGCTACTACCAGCGCGGAACTTCTCAGATTGCTAAAAAAATGGGCGAAGAATCTGTGGAAATGGTGATCGCTTCAGAGCAAGGAAGTGATGAAAACTTTTTGGAAGAAGCTGCCGATGTATTCTTTTACTATTTAATGGCGATTCATGCACGCGGGTTTAAATTGCGTGATGTTCTAAAAATTCTGAAAAAAAGATACAAAAAGAAACAAAGAAAAAATTGATTATTTCGAGAAGTAATCAACGTATCGTACGGTCAGGAAATTAAATAATTTGTAAAAAGTCCAGCCCAGAATCAATCCCATTGCGCCGCCGCAAATCACGTCAAGTGGAAAATGCACACCAAGATAAATACGGCTGTAGGCAATCAATGCCGCCCAAATTAGGAGAAATGGAAGCATCCATCTGTAAGTTCCTCTGAAAATCAAGCCCAGTAAAAGTGCTATCGCAAAATGATTAGACGAATGAGCAGAAGTGAAGCCGTATAATCCGCGTCTTTCACAGCCCACACCGCGCATAATTCCTTCAAATTCAGGTGTGAAACAAGGACGTGGTCTTTGAAAACCGTCTTTGAAAAGATTGGTAATCTGATCGGTAAACAAAACCATCAGCAAAGTGAGAATCAGGATTAGCGAAGTTTTTTTAAATCCGAAATTTCGGTAGAGTAGAAAAAGCAAAATCAGATAAAGCGGAATCCAATAAGATCTTTCTGAAAGAAAAGTCCAAAAACCGTCCCAAGTGGTTGATCCTAGCGTATTTAAAAACAGAAATAAGTCTTTGTCTAACTGAATGATTTCGTCCACTATTTACGTTTTATTGGACCAACAACATCGTCCAGCGTTTCTTCAATTTCTTTTTTCGGGTCGGGTAGGGAAGTGACAGACTCGGTCAATTCGTCTTGAGATTTTTGAATCGTATCCTGAATATCCTTTATAGGATTAATGTCCTCTACCGGAGTCATGATTTCCCTTTTGATATCGTCTGTGGCTTTTTTCATCGCACGCAAACCTTCTCCGAGACCTCTTGCAACTTCGGGAATTTTTTTGGGTCCGAAAATGATTACCGACAAAATCAAAATGACGGTTAATTCTTCGAAACTTATGAAAGCAGGTAATACGACCGAGAAATTCATCCGGCAAAGATAATTAACTTAGAATAATATAACCTAAGATTCCGTTTTGAATTGAAATTTTAAGAATTTATTAATTTAATTCCACAAATAAATACTTCCTATGAGAATTCCGACCAGAAATCCAAGAAGTATTTCCGACACGGAATGTCGCTTTAATTCAAATCGTGACCAAGCCATGGCGAAACTGAACAGAAAAAAAAGGATTCCGGCAGTGGAATTAATTTCAAATAGGAGAAATCCGAGAAAAACAGTCAAGGAAACATGGAGCGAAACTTTGATGTAAAAGTTCAGTGCGAAATTAATCAAAATTAATATCAATCCGAAAAAGAGTGGACGAATGATGCTCAAGGGTTGATTTGTGAAAAATAAAATAGCTGTAACGGTGGAAAGCAACAAAATCAGAAAAGGATAAAAGGATTTTCGTTGTTGTCGGTCTGAAATATCGAAATTGGTATATCGGCCGGATTTAGTTCCCCGACTGATTTTAATGAACATGGGAATGAAAATTCCCAGGATTATCAGCGCTGAAATCCAGAGTGCTTTTTCCGGTGGTTGATTGAGGAAGAGCATCAAGATGATAAAAACGGGAAAACTGAGCATAGGGTGTCCGACACCCGAAATCCATTCGGCTAATTTTTGTCGGGTCATTTTTTCAGGATTTCTTTCAAGGCTGTAAACAATTGGTCTAAATCTTTTTGTGTATTGAAAGCATTAATCGAATAGCGGATGAAAGATTGATCACCGTGAACCATAATCGGAATTTCGATTTTGTGTTTTTTAAGCAATAAATCGTGTAATTCTTTTGGGTTTTTGGTTTCGATTTCGCAGCTGAACATTTGAGCAATAAAATCGTCATTTATTTTTGACAAAGGATTATTTCCGGTGATTTCACAGAGTTGAAGAGCGTTTTCCTGGACCATTTTTCGGCAATTCGCACTGACTTCTTTCCAGTTGTTTTCTTCCATAAATTCAATGCAGGCAGGAATTGTACAAAAGGCTGAAAGGTCGCGCGTGCCATGCATTTCATGGTAATCCAAAAATTGGGAATCACTTGGGAAATCGGCATCGTAACCCCAACTGATGACGAGTGGATCTAGAAAGTTCTGATGTTCTTTTCGGACATAGAGAAAAGAACTTCCCTTGGGCGCCATCATCCATTTGTGGCAAGCACCCACATAGATATCGCAATCCATTTCGGTTAAATCAACATCAACTTGTGCCGGTCCATGTGCGCCATCCACAAAAGTCATCACACCTAATTTTTTGGCAGCTTGACAGATTTCTTCTACCGGAAGCCGGAGCGCAGTGGAACTCGTAATGTGACTGATGAAAATAAGTTTTGTTTTTGAATTAATTCCTTTGAGGAATTCTTCCACAAATTCTTCCTTTGTTTCCAATGGGAAATGGGTTTTTTGGCGAATGTATTTCGCTCCCGCTTTCTCCGCATAATATTTCCAAGTACGGTCGCAAGCGCCATATTCGATATCTGTCGTGAGAATTTCATCATCTGGTTTTAAATTCAAGTTTTTGGCGACAATGTTTACACCATAAGAAGGATTTGTCACGCAGACTAAATCATCTGCATGGCAGTTTAAATATTTACCCAATGCAATTCGTGAATTTTTCAGATATTGCGTCGCGTTTCCGGCGATAAATTCAACGGGTTGTTGTTCCAGTTTGAGCTGAAAGTCCTGATAGGTTTCAAAAACGGGTTTGGGACAAGCGCCAAAGGAACCGAAATTCAGAAAGGTAATATCGGAACGTAATAAAAACTGATCTTTCATATAAATTAAAGATTATTTTTTGGTATGTGTTTTGAAATAGTAAATTAAACAAATAAAATCAGAAATTATGAAAAAAATAATTCCTTTCTTCGCCGTTGCCTTATTCGGTTTGTTAATGATTGGTTGTACAAGTGATGATGAAGGCATTGCTTATGTAGACTATGATACTTATCCGGTTGTTTATGATGTAAACAACGTAAATTTTGAAAATGTAGGAGGTAGTTTCCAAATAGCCAGAACATTTAATACACCGATGTATGAAACCGATATGTTGCTTGCTTATAAGCGAATTGGAACCACCAATAATAATTCACCTATTTGGCAACAAATTCCCATTACAATTTATTTGGAGGATGGAAATGAAGTTGATTACAATTACGATTTTTCCCGATATGATTTTGTGATTTATGCCGGCGGAACTTTTCCTTTAAACAATACGGAATTTGTTCTGAATCAGACTTTCAGAATTTTGCTTGTTCCTGCAGATTATGCTAAAAATTCGGGAGTTGATTTTACCGATTACAATTCTGTCATCAATCATTATAATATAGATGATTCCAATCCCAAGGAATTATAAACTGAGTTTTTGGAAAAGAAAAATGCGCTCTTTCGGGCGCATTTTTTTATGAATTGTAATTTTAATCTTCGACTTGATATTTTTCTTTCAGAAATTCCGTTGTTTCGCGGATGATTTTTTCCATAACGTCCATATCAATGTCCGAAAGTTTATTCACATAAATACAAGCTTTTCCCATGGTGTATTTCCCCAACCCTTCCAGCATATATTCATGTCTTTCCAGACCTGTGAAAACATAGAGCGAAATGGCAGACTTTCGGGGTGAAAAACCACAGATTGGCGCATCACCTTCATGTCCGCTTGCGTATTTGTAATGGTATTTTCCAAATCCGATGATACTTGGTCCCCACATTTTGGGTTCTTTTCCGGTAATTTGTTTCATCCGTTCGATCAAAACAAAGCTGTCTTTTCTTTTTTGTTCATTTTCTACGGAGTTGACAAAGTTTTCAACGCTTACTTCGGTAGGTTTCGTTTTGTTTTCTTTTGCCATTTTATTTGTATTTATCGTGAAGACCTTTGCCTTCGAGAATCATAGGTTTGATTTTTTCAATCCTTGAAATTTTCGTCTTTTCCTGCTTGGCTTCATCAATGTAGAGATTGTATTCCTTCTGTTTTCCGGGAGTTAATTTCGCGAAAGTCGATTTTAATTTCGAATCAGTATCAAGTTCTTTTTGAAATAATTCAGGAATGGGAACCGCTTTAAATTTCTCGGCTTTTAATTCTTTGCCTTCTACTGAATTTTTCGTAGCTTCTTTCACATATTCCAGAATTTTTTTCTCGTTGATTTCTTCCATTGTGCTGAATCTCCATTGACGCAAAGCTTTTGTTTCATCTTTTGCACTGACCAAAACTTTATAAGGATCTTTCAGAAAAACACCGTTGTAAAACCAAAGCGCAAAATGATTTTTAAATCCGGCATAGGCCACTATGTTTTTTCCCTTGTGCGTATAAATAGGAGCACCCCATTTTGTTGTTAATTCAAGCCCCGATTTGTCGAGGATTTCTGCCAGACAACCGAGTTCTTCTGTCCAGCGATTTGTTTTATCCATCTCTAGTTTTTTGGAAAATTTGAATCTTGTTTTACTTCTTGTATCTGCAATGTGTGACGGGCGGTGTGTCCGGGAATGAACAACATAAACTGATAGGCATCAATGGAACCAAAAGGGCCTTCCAGCACACGGTTCCGTAAATCTTCCATTGTATAATCTTCTAAATAAGCCATTATTTCTTTTCTTTGTTTTTGCAGATCACTCAAAGCGGTCTGAACATTTTTGTATTTACCTTCAGGCACCATTTCAGCAGACGCTTTTGCTTTGAAACTTCTGTCGACCATCATGACCATAATTTCATCATCGGTAAGTTTTATATTCTTTCTTTTTTCCGGCGTTGCAGTTTTGGATAAAGCATCCTTTTCATATTCAAATAACTGAGGTTCTGTAACAACTATGTGTTCCAGACATTCCATAATTGACCATCTTTCCGGAGAAGATTTGAAGTTCAGCTGTTCATCGCTCAGCCCTTTGGTTGCATTCACAATCAGCAGATAAGTTTCCTCAAAATAATCCTGAATAAACTTTTTGTTGTGTGCCGGTGGGATTGCGGTTGCCGGTGGAATTGTAGCAGTTGTATCTGCCGGTGGAGCAGGGGCTTCTGCTATTTCTTTTGTGGAGTTGCAGCTAAACATGATAGCCACAACGGGAATTAGTAAAAATTTTTTCATAATTTCTAAATTATTAAGATGCTTTAGCGATGCCGAATACTGTTCCGATCGGGTCCTCAATCATCGCATACATGAGATTTCCTTCTTTGTCAAGGTATTCTTTTATAATTTTTCCACCAAACTGAACCGCTTTTTCAGCGGTTTCCTGCGGATTCTCCACCGTAATGTAAATCATCCACTGCGCCGGAATTCCTGCATTTTTACCTCGACTATTGCAAATGCCGCCTACCACATTTCCTTCAGCGGTTTTCATCACATAATCTTCATATTCATCAGCTCCGTCTTTCATGGAATTCCATCAGAAGTCCAGTTAAAAACAGACTGATAAAATTCACGCATTTCGTCTGCATGGGCAGAAGTATAATCTGTCCATGCAACCGTTCCCATTGGTGGTTTTGGTGTTTCCATTTTAAATATTTTCTGAAATTTCTTTAAGTTTCAACAAAGCTTTTGGCCAAGTTTCGTCAAAATATTCGATATGTTCGTCACTCACATCTACTTCGACCATCAGGTTTGTAATTTCCATTTCCTGCGACAGTGAATAATTTTCATAAGCCGGCGTCCAGCTCTCAACCATCGGGCCTTCAGTAACTTCATTTTCGCCGTCCACTATGCCGTAATGGTGAATAGAAATAAATTCATTCGGAATGTTTTCTTCGATTCTTGCCAGCATCCCTTCTTTTTTACCGGTTTCAGAAATTCCTATGAAACGAATTTCGTCTCCTTTGTTCCATCCGCCTTCAAAATCAGAAGTCGGATTGAATTCAGCGGTCCATTGTTTGAAAGTATCTTTCCCGATCATTTTTTCATAAACCCTTTCTTTCGGGGCTTTGATTTCCATTCTGTAAGTTAATTTTTTCATAACGAAGATTTTTAATTAATTGGATTCAAATAAGATGTCAATTTCGAAATCTTCCCGTCCCGGAATTCAAATATATCACAAAATGCGAGCAAAACGGGTTGACTCTTTTTTGGTTTTGCAAGAACCGTTCCTTCTGCCACTACGATGTTATTTTCTTCAATCATCCGGTTGAGCGTAATTTCAGGTTTTCCTTCAAAGTTTTCGTTTTCGATTTCTTCATCAAATGCTTCTTTTCCCTTCAGAGATTTATGTCCGTGAATTTGCCATTCCACATCGTCGGTAAGACAGGAAAGGATTTTTTCATGGTCGTTTTCCTGAAACGATTCCATGTAAAATTCCACCAGATTTTTCTTGTTTCTAATTTCCATTTTTAGAAAGGTTCTCCACATAAGATTTGAAATTATTAAGTATAGCCTGCCAATCGTCGCTTTGCATTTCTTTGTTATTCTAGTTTTAACGGTTATTTCAGTCTTTCCAAAACACCTTTTCGTTTGACCAGATTTTTATAATCCCATTGAATTTCTTCCGATTTTTTAAGCCATCGTTTTAAATCCTCTTCGTTGATTTCCGATTCTGAATTATAAAAAACAGAAGCATCTTTGAACTTTTCGCCTTTGACAGAAAGTTGTTCTTCGTCAAAATCAGCGCCGCTCCAAAACATCAAACGGATTCCTTTCTTTTCTTTGCTGAATCCTGTAATCGGGTTTCCTTCAATGAACCAAACCGGATGACCATACCAGATTTTGCTTTCCGTAAAATTCAGATTGAAATCAATTGCTGATTTTAACTTATTGCAAATCAATTTGTCGTGCTCGTTTTCTAAATTGTTGACGTAATGTGAAATTTCGTTCATAACTCAATTATTTTTCATAAAATCAAAAGCGCCATTTCTCAAATGAATTCCATATTCTAACCAGGCTTTCATACAAGCAAGAAAATTTGCCCAACCTTCTGTTTGTCCGATTACCCATTTGATGCCTGCTTCATCTTGGTTGTGTCCTTCTTCCGTCACATGTACAACCGTATCGTTTTCGGATTTCTTTTCTAGTTTAATTTCGACAAGAGAGTCAGGATCCCAAACGAAAGAAACGAATTCATTTTCTCTGATATCCTTTACTGCAACCGGAAAACTGCCTTCAAATTCAGGAAACTCCCATTGAACTTCTTTTCCGGATTCCAAGTTTCCACTTCCTTTGGAAATGAAATAATTGGCCATCATTTCCGGATTGACGATGGCTTCAAAAACTTCCTTTACCGGTTTTTGAATACCTATGGATGCTTTGGCAGTTATATTTTGAGACATAAAATTGGTTTAATTAAAATGTTAAAAACTATTCAGTTGGTATTTGTGACATATCCATATAAAAAATCTCCCAGGTATGTCCATCAAAATCTTCAATAGTTCTTTGTTGCATAAATCCATAATCCCTTAATTCAGTAGGTTCTATGCCGCCAGTGTTAAGAACATTTTCCATGATTTTATTCATTTCGTCAACGCTTTCAACCGACAAAGCAAAAAGCCCCGAAATTTTATTTTTGATGTCTGCAATGGCTTTGTCAGTAAAGGATGAGAATTTTTCGTGGTTGAGAAGCATTACAAAAATATGATCGCTCCAAACCATACATTTTCCTGAGTCGTCCGAAAATTGGTGATTAACTGAAAATCCCAATGCGGTATAGAATTCTACTGATTGCTGTAAATTTTTTACAGGTAAATTGATGAATATTTGTTTCATATTTTTGATTATTTACATTGAAAACAATCCGAATGGATTTCCTTCGGTATCAACACAAATGGAACAGAATCCAAATTCTCCGATGTCCATTTTGGACTGATGAACCATTCCGCCGGCAGCGACCACACGACTTTCTTCTACAGCACAATCTTCACAAGGAAAATACACCATTGTATTCACGCATTTCCCATCACCTTCTTTGGTTCCGGGCATTTCTATCAGTGCGCCGCTAACGCCCTGATTTTCTGTAGAAGAAAAGAAAGACATTTTCATATTTCCCGGCGCATCTCCCGGCGGCATCGCGGCATCTGTGAAATTGGTTCCAAGGACCGAATTGTAAAATTTTTTGGCTCTTTCCATGTCTTGGACATAGATTTCAAACCAGCAGATAATGTTTTGATTCATAATGAGTTTTTTAAAGTTTTTTCTTAATTATTTTCTACTTCTCTTTTCAAGTTTTCAAGTCCTTTTTGAAAATCATCGTCCATACTGAAAAATAAATTCATGATGTTCCACGGATAAGGAGATTTACCGGTTACTTCCCATTTTACCAAGGTTTGATCAGAGCTTTTAGGTGTAAGTT
>JAEWHB010000166.1 GCA_023388015.1 Bacteroidota bacterium | reverse complement strand
CAGAAGAAAATCCGAATGCTGACGAAAAAGTAGAAGCACCGATTATTCTGATTGGTAGAATTGAGCAGGTTTTGCGCAATATAATGGAAACGAAGGGCAAAAAGCTGAACGAAATTTCCCTGCATGTCCATCCGTTTGTGGCGGCTTATCTGACCAAAGGAATTCCGAGCATCAGACAGAAATGGTATATGAAATATAAAAAGTGGATTAAGATTGTCCCGAGAGATTCTTATAAATACTTGCAGTTCAATTTTTTAAATAAAAATAATACCTTGCACAACGAGTCAAATTAAAGTCAAGAAAAGATAAATTTTCAATTTTAATTTCAAGATGAGTTATTTTTTCAGTTAATTTGCCACAAATTTAAAATGGAGCCGAAAAACGATTTACTAAAGTGGCAGTGGCCGTTCTTTTTTATATTTTTTGTGATCAACTTCACAGGGCTGTTGGCTGTTTCCTATTATGGGAAAGACGAACTCCATTTATTTTTCAATCAACATTACCACAATAGCTTTTTTGACATTTTTTTCAAATATTATACAGACGTAGCTACAACTTATGTGTTGATTGCGACTTTGATTTACATTATTTGGAAAAAGAACTGGCGTCATTTTGTGTTTTTGGGAAGTACGGCGCTCCTTTCGAGCATTGGTAGTTCGGTTATCAAACGATCTGTTTTTGTCCATGGACATCGTCCTACCTACTATTTCGAATTAAAAAATATAAAACTTCGCCTCATTGAAGGCGTGGAATCCCAGATTCCTTATACTTTCCCTTCTGGGCATACTGTGCTTGCCGTTATTTTGTGTTTCTATCTTTGTACACAAACCAAAAACCGCACGCTGCAGGTGATTATTTGTCTGATGATGGGACTTGTAGCCATCGGGAGAGTTTATCTTTCAAAACATTTTGTTATTGATACGGTGGGCGGCTGTTTCCTTGGGTTGTTTTTTGTCATTTTGGGCTATTACCTCATTTGGGATTGTCCCAACACAAAACTTGACCGGAAAATTATTCCTTCAAAATAATTTCTTCGAATTTTCCGCTGATTCATTCAGAAAAGAATTTCTTTTCCATTAATTCAATTCCTAAATTTGAAGCATGAAAGAAACGCTTAAAATCAGCCTGGCTGAATACGATATCGAATGGGAGAACCCCCAAATCAATCTTGAATTTCTAAACGAATTACTTGAAAACCATCATTCGGATTTAATCATACTGCCCGAAATGTTTACAACCGGATTTTCCATGAACTCCAAAAATATTTCAGAACCGGCCTTTGGGAAAACTTATGAATGGATGAAATCTATCGCCGAAAGGGATAATTGTGCGATTTGCGGGAGTGTGGCAACCGAAGACAAAGGTAAATTTCTAAACAGATTTTATTTTGTAACGCCCGATGGAACGACTTTTTACGATAAGAAACATCTGTTCGGATACGGAAAAGAAACCGAAGCTTATACGCCCGGAAATGAAATTGTAAACGTTGAATTTCGGGGATGGAAAATCAGACTGATCGTTTGTTATGATCTGCGTTTTCCGGTTTGGTGTCGGAATACAGATGACTACGATGCGCTGATCTGCGTGGCGAGTTGGCCGATTGTGAGAATCGAACCATGGAAAGCCTTGCTGAGAGCTAGAGCGATTGAAAATATGGCTTATACAATTGGGGTAAACCGACTTGGAACCGATGATTATGATTTGGAATATGACGGAAATTCCAAAGTTTTTGATCCGATTGGAACCGAGAACAAACTGACTTCTAAAAAGAAATTCCTTTTACAGACAGAAATTTCACTCGAAACTGTAAAGAAATACCGTGAACATTTCAAGTTTCTGAATGACAGAGATGAATTTGAAAGACAATTTTAGTTCCGGCCAAATGGAAAGGTCAGCGATAGGATTTACAATTTCACTGCTCGTCTTTATTAATGAATTAATTATTTCTTTCTCACCCTGAAAATTATTGTAGTCTAAACGGATTAGCGTATTTTTGCCTTCTTAATTAAATCGATGAAAAACATTCGTAATTTTTGTATCATTGCGCATATTGACCACGGTAAAAGTACTCTGGCAGACAGATTGTTGCAGATAACCAACACCGTTACGGAACGGGAACTGCAAAATCAGGTTTTGGACGATATGGATTTGGAGCGTGAAAAAGGGATTACCATTAAATCACACGCCATCCAGATGGAATATGAAAAAGATGGCGAAACCTATATTTTAAACTTGATCGATACACCGGGCCACGTTGATTTTTCTTACGAAGTTTCCCGATCCATCGCGGCTTGTGAAGGTGCTTTGCTGATTGTTGATGCAGCGCAAAGTATTCAGGCACAGACTATTTCGAATTTATATCTTGCGTTGGAGAATGATTTGGAAATCATTCCGGTTTTGAATAAAATTGACCTTCCAAGTGCCAATCCCGAAGAAGTTACCGACGATATTGTAGATTTATTGGGTTGCGCTCCCGAAGAAGTTTTACGCGTGAGTGGTAAAACCGGGGAAGGTGTTGAGCATCTTTTGCATACAATTATAGAGAAAGTTCCACCACCAAAAGGCGATCCCGAAGCACCGCTTCAGGCGCTGATTTTTGACTCTGTTTACAATCCGTTTCGTGGAATTGAAGCCTTTTTCAAAGTCGTGAACGGTGAAATCAGAAAAGGACAACAAGTGAAATTCATGGCGACCGGAAAGAAATATGGTGCCGATGAAGTAGGAACTTTGAAATTAAAACAAGTAGAAAAGAAAGTCATCAAAACAGGTGACGTAGGCTATATCATTTCCGGAATCAAAGAAGCTGTTGAAGTAAAAGTCGGGGATACAATTACTTCAGTTGAAAATCCTGCTACAGAAGCCATTGCCGGATTTGAAGAAGTAAAACCGATGGTATTTGCAGGGATTTATCCGGTTGATACAGAAGACTATGAAGAACTTCGTTTTTCGATTGAAAAATTAAGATTAAACGATGCTTCGCTTACGTTTGAGCCCGAATCTTCCGCTGCGCTTGGTTTTGGTTTCCGTTGTGGTTTCCTGGGAATGCTGCATTTAGAAATCATCCAGGAACGTTTGGAGCGTGAATTCGATATGAATGTGATTACCACGGTTCCCAACGTGTCTTACCATGCTTATACAGAAAAGAATCCTGACAAAATGATGTTGGTAAATAATCCTTCGGAATTGCCAGATCCATCCGGTTTGAACCGAGTGGAAGAGCCTTATATCCGTGCTTCCATCATTACCAAATCAGATTTTGTAGGACAAGTAATGACCTTGTGTATTGAAAAACGCGGAATTCTGAAAAACCAGACTTATCTGACTCAGCACAGAGTTGAATTAATTTTTGAACTGCCTTTGGCAGAAGTTGTTTTTGATTTTTATGACCGTTTGAAATCGATTTCCAAAGGATATGCATCTTTTGATTATGCTCCGTTGGATATGCGTGCTTCGAAATTGGTTAAAGTTGATATTTTGATCAATGCTGAGCCGGTAGATGCGCTTTCTGCACTGATTCATGTTGATAATGCCTATGGAATCGGGAAGAAGATGTGTGAAAAGTTAAAAGAACTGATTCCAAGACAACAATTTGACATTCCGATTCAGGCGGCAATCGGTGCAAAAATCATTGCGCGTGAAACCATCA
>JAEWHB010000113.1 GCA_023388015.1 Bacteroidota bacterium | reverse complement strand
AACCGGTTTATACTGAATCCCGATTGCACCGATCCAATTCGGCGAAAAAGAAATATCGGTTTCGCCATATTCCACCAAAATTTCATTCCAATCTGCATCATAAGCAATTTCTGAATAATCAATATTTCGATTGAGGCTGTACGTCAGATTGCCATAAACGTTTAATTTCCGTGGAATGATGTCGTAATTTGCGCTCAATTCAATTCCGGTTCGGTAACTTTCTCCACTGTTGGTTCTTTTGTATTCGCCCACATCGTTCAGTTCTCCAGTGGCAACAAGTTGGTCGATGTAATACATGAAAAATCCATTGGCCGTAAGACCCAAACGCCCCGATTTTTTATATCCCAACTCAAAATCATGCAGTTTTTCAGGTCTTGGAATTTCAGAATTTTCAAGATAATCGCCCCGATGCGGTTCGCGGTGTGCCATTCCATAATAGAAATACAAAACATCTTGTTGCGAAGCATAAAAATTCAATCCGACTTTTGGATTTAAGAAATTGAAATTTCCTTCAAACGGAAAGAAATCTTCAAATTCATTTTCTCCACCGATAACCGGAAGTCCTTTGTAATTCACAAACCGATACTGCAAATCCCCAAATAGTTCAAATTTATTCAAACTTAAAAGGGCTTTTGCATAAACCGAAACATCTGTTTTTTCGGATTTATTGCGATAAAATTCCACATCTGTATTTTGATTTTCGAAATGTTTCACCCAGATGACTTTCCCAAAATGCGAGTTTTTATACTGACTTGCCGAGAGTCCGGTGAAAAACTTCAGATTGCCCAATCTTTGATTTTCCAAATTGAAATTCAAACCATAAAAATGATTGTCCAGCCATTTCTGACGAACCAAATCGGAATATTCTAACGGCGATTCAATTTTATATTCGATTAATTCCGCACCTTGTTTGTAATTTTCGTAGTATCCTTTGCCTCGTGTATAGTAAAAGGTGGTATTGGACCTCCAAGCGTTGCCATATTTCTGTTCCCAAATCAAATGGTTGTGATGTTGCTGATAATTATCGGTTTCATTGTCATAAAATCCGATGACTTCACTCCAGTCCTCATTATAAATAGCTCCTGCCGAATTAAACCTACGGTTTTTCGCCATCGTTTCGGCATCAATTCCGTTCCAGGCCTGATAGGTTTTTTCCTTCCCGAAAAATGTCCAATAGCGGAAGCTTGTTTTTTCATTGACTTCGTATTTGGCATTCATTCCGTAAGAAAATAATTTACTGGAAGCCCGTTCGATGTATCCGTCCGATTGGATGAGCGAAGCATTCAGATCCAGGCTTAATTTTCCGTTTAGAATTTTTCCCGTTCCGCCTTGCAGACTGTATTTCTGTGTAGCAAAACTTCCCCAGGAATTGGCCGATTCCAGAAAAGCTTTTGCGGATGGATTTGAAGAATCAATATTCACAATCGCACCAAATGCACCCGTTCCGGAGGTCGTGGTTCCAACGCCGCGTTGAATCATAATCGAACTTGCATTGGAAGCCAAATCGGGCATATTTACCCAAAAAACATTCTGCGACTCAGGGTCATTCAGCGGTACTCCGTTCATCGTAATATTGATTTGTTCCTGTCCGATTCCGCGTACACGAATGGACGAATAACCAATTCCCGAACCGGCATCGGTGGTCGTTACTACTGAAGATGCATTCTGAATTAAAGTCGGAATGTCCTGCCCTAAATTTCTCTGGTTTAACTCTTGTTTCCCGATTTTTTCTGAAGTCAGTGGAAGTCTTTGAATGATTTCCACAAAATCGAGTTCGATTGCCGTACTGTCAGATTCGATCGAATCTTTGATCTGGCCAAAGGCCAGCGTTCCGCTCAGTAGAGCGCATAAAAAAATCCTACTTTTCATTTTTATTTTAATTAAATGAAAGGTGGATTTACCCTTTTTGATTTCCCTTAAATTAATGTAAAAATCAAACTGAATTTCCGGACATTCAATTCAAAACATTTAAAATTTGATAGGGAAAAGTTTTGCAACTTCCCTTGGCAGCATTACCCGCCCAGGTTCTTTGGGTATAATCTCAGCCAAACCGCATTTGCGGTAAAGCACCCCTTTCTGGTTTTATGCTGCAAAGGTAAACAAAATAAGAGAAAAACTTCTCAGAGTTTGGTGGCTTTCGCTCCGAAATTGGTGTTGACCTGCATTTCTCTTGTCAGATTCGGGTCTTTTTGGGCATCGTTGGGAATGGTAGCTTCCAATAAATGAACCGGAAAAGGAATTTCTGTCTGGTTGTAGCCGGACGGAATTGGAGTCAGGATTAATTTGGCACCTCTTACATCAACCGGGAAAAATCCTTCCGGATAAGAACTTGTGGTGTTGCTCGGCAACTGAAGGAAATCTTCACCGGGAAAATCTGGGATATTCTCAGCAAAAGCAGAAGGAATAAACATTCGAGAATTATCGGCAATCGTATCATTGTCGATGATGCCCATATTGAGTTTGTATTCCAGGTTGTCGGCAGTTTTGATCAGCCAGGCCTGGTATTTTGTTTCGCCATATTCCAGTTGAAGTGTAGGTTCCATATTGGCGCCGGAACCTTTAAAAAACCAAATTCCGTTTATGCCGTATTCGTTTTGATTTTCTGCCGGAACCGAAGCGTTCTGAACCGTATATCCTGCAGAAATTCGTTTGGCAAGACTCATTACGCCGTTTGAAACTTCTGAATTTGAATTCAAATCTGCCATATTGCCATCGAAATCTCCTGCCAATAAAACATAATTCGACGGTGCAGGAGAGCCGCTCGATTCCACTGTTATGGCAAAGGACTGCGCGGTTTGTAAATCGGTCATTTCAATTCTTGAAAATCTAGCAATATTGTTGGCGAGTGAGTCATTTGTGATTTTCCCGACCGAAACATAACTTCCGTCCACCAAAAGCCAACCTTCGTAATAATAATTATCGGGCAGGTTGGGCAGGTTGAAATCTGTCAGTTCCATTTTACCGGTTTCGTTTAGCACGTCCGTTTCACTACATTGGTAAAAAAAGAAGGAGATTATAAGAATTGAAATAATTTTTTTCATCAGAATGATTTATTGTTCAAAATTAAAAAATCTCTTCCAAGTTTCCCTGAAAGAGATTTAGAATTATAGTTAAATAATTCAGATTAATCCACTCTGGTCCAAGTTTGGGTTCTTCCGAGCAATGAAATTCCCAGATAACCGCGTACTTCCAGTGTGTTTTTGTCTTTTAATCGGATCAGGCATTTGTATTGTTTTCCACTGTTGGGATCCAGAATATGTCCGCCAGACCATTCACTTCCGTCTTTTTCCAATCCCCAAAGGATGGTCATACCGTTGATTTTTTTGTTTTTTCGGTCGCCTTCGCATTCGGTGCAAGTGGCTTCTTCATTTCCAGGTGTAAGGATTTTCACCACGTCACCTTGAAGTTTTCCCGATGTGGTTTCATAAATCTTTACATGTGATTTCTCTTTTCCGGTTTTGTCGTCAATTGTTTTCCAGGTTCCCACAGGGGATTGTGCATAGGCCATTACGCCAAACAAAAAGACAACACAAGCAGTTAGTACATTTTTCATATCGTGTTTATTTGATTTATCTAAATTAGAATTTATTTTTGAATTTTCCTATATCTCTGAATTCTCAGGTGAAATCATCATTGAAAACATAAAAATGCATTTTCGATATGATTAATTATCCAAGCTGAATCTGATTTATAAATGCCAATTATGTCAAATCTGGTTTCAAGATTGATTTCATTTGAAATTATAAAATGGTCGGCTGCCTGAACCAATAGTTTGCGTTTTGCTTTGGTTACGGCTAATTCCGGCTCTACCAAAGGATTGGCCTTTCGGGCTTTTACTTCTACAATTACAATCTGATTGGTAGTCAGGTCTTTGGCGATAATATCGATTTCTGCTTTCAAAAAGCGCCAGTTTCTTTTCAGAATTTCATAATTCTTTTTTTCCAGAAACTTAGCTGCTCTGAATTCTGCTTCTTTTCCAAATTCATTGTGTTGCGCCATATCACTGCGTTCCAAATAAACGGTCGCCCGCGTCTCCAAGTCCCGGAACTATGTAACCGTTTTCATTTAACCTTTCATCCATCGCCGCGAGATAGATCGGGATTTCCGGATAGTGTTTATGAACAAATTCAACGCCTTCGGGACAACCTACCAGACAGGCTAGGCGGATTGATTTCACATTGTAGGTTTTCAGAATTTCTATTGATTTTACTGCCGAACCTCCCGTTGCCAGCATTGGGTCGAGAACAATTATCTCCCGGCTCTCCATGTGTGGCGGCAGTTTACAAAGGTATTCCACCGGCTGAAGGGTTTCGTGATCGCGATAAATCCCAATATGTCCGGTTTTGGCATTTGGAATCAGATTTTGAATACCTTCCACCATCCCAAGTCCGGCGCGGAGAATCGGAACCAAAACCAGATCTTCACCTTTTATACGGTATCCGGTGGTTTTAGAAACTGGTGTTTCGATTTCGAATTCTTCTGTTTCCAGGTCGTGCGTAATTTCATAACACATCAGCGAAGCGATTTCACTGACCAGTTCTTTGAACATTTTGGTGGGTGTTTCCTTTCTTCTGATTTGTGTCATTTTGGATCGAATCAACGGATGATCCATTATATGTACATTTTTCATGTTTTTAAATAAAATTTAAATTTACATAATTCTCCGAAACTGTGAATTCTACTTCAGTCCCCAAGATGAGCGCTCGGTTGTCGCCAGTGTGGCCGGCTGGAAAACCAAAACCAACCGGAATGTTGTAATTTTCCATGTACTGATGAATAATTTGGTAACTCATAGAATCATATTCCGCCAGAAATTCAGGGTTTTCTTCTTGAATGTCCATTCGGGTGAAACTTCCCACGATTAAACCTTTGATTTTCCCCAATAATCCTGAACGTTTCAGATTCATCAGCATTCGGTCAAGGTGGTACCAGTTTTCGTTCCAGTCTTCCATAAAAAGAATCAGATTATCTCCGTTTAATGCAGATAAACTGCCATTCAAGCTATAAATTATTGATAAGTTTCCTCCAACTAGTTTGCCTTGTGCATTACCGGTCTTATTAAAGGTATTTCCCGGAATTTCATAATATAGTTTTTCGCCAAAAATCGCTTTTTGGAAAGTTTCAAAGCTTTCGTCCGTATAAGTTAAATTTAATTTTTTGACGGTTATGGCGTGTAAAGTTGGAATTTCCCAATTATTTAGATGATTGTGAAAGGCGGTAATATCGGAATAACCAATGATCCATTTTGGGTTAATTAAAAATTTATCCCAATTAAGTTGATCAATGAGCTGTACAGCTCCATATCCGCCACGGGCACACCAAATCGCCTTGATTTCTTCATTGTCCAATGCGAACTGAAAATCTTGTAATCGCTGCTGAATTGTTCCGGCATAATGGTATCCGTTGTAAAAATCCGCAAATAAATTTTCGCCCAAAACAGGAACTAATTCCAAGGAAGTCAGGAAGTCAATGTTTTCTTTGAGTTCTTGTTTAAACACGCGCCCTGAAGGTGCAATGATGGCGATTTTGTCGTTTGGTTTTAAAAATGCGGGTTTCAAGCTGAAATTTTGAATAAAAGTATAAAAAGCAAATTTAACAGCCATCTTATTCTACAACCAAATTCTTACATTTGTTTGAAATGAAAACAAATACCACAGCAGAACTTGCAATAGGAATTTTGAGCGGAGACCGTGTTATGTTGAGCAGAAGCATCACGTTTGCCGAAAGTTCGTTGCCCGAACATCAGAAACAGGCACATTTACTGATTCAACAATTGATGCCACATACAGGTCGTGCGAAGCGAATTGCGATTACGGGTGTTCCCGGAGTCGGCAAAAGCACTTTTATTGAAGGAATCGGAAATTTGCTGACAGAAAAAGGTTTGAAAGTGGCGGTTTTGGCGATTGATCCTAGTAGTTCCTTGTCGGGCGGTAGCATTCTTGGCGATAAAACCCGTATGGAAGATCTGGCTCGTCATCCGAATGCTTACATCAGACCTTCTGCCACCGGTGGCTATTTGGGTGGAATTGCTTCAAGAACTTATGAAGCGATGTTGTTATGTGAAGCAGCCGGATTTGATGTGGTACTGATCGAAACCGTGGGAGTAGGGCAGTCCGAAACTTTGGTAAACGATATGACCGATTTCTTTTTGTTTCTTCAGATTCCGGGTGCAGGAGATGATTTGCAAGGCATTAAACGAGGTATCATGGAAATGTCAGATTTGATTTTCATCAATAAAGTCGATGATTTCGGATTGGAAAAGGCGAAAGAAGTGAAAGTTACGTTGGCAAGGTCTTTGCAATTTCTTCCTCAGAAAGAATCGGGCTGGAAACGAAAAGTCCTTATGGGCTCAGGGCTTTCCGGAAAAGGTCTCGAAGAAGTCTGGAATTTGATTACTGATTATTACCAATTAATGGAGTCCGAAGGTTTCTTGCAAAAGAAACGAAATGACCAGCATAAACTGAGAATTAAGGAATACATAAAGGAACAAGTCACGCGAAATGCAATGGATTTGTACAATAAAGATGTGGGTTCAATTCAAACGAGTACTGAAAACAATCCTTATAGGGTTGCTGAAAAATGGGTTCAGGAAAAATTTGGAATTAATCGATAATTCTTTTGGCGTACAAATAACGTTTTGTCCAATAAGCCTGGCTGAGTGGTGTAACGGTAACACCTTGAGAAGTAGAAGCATGAATGAATTCTACATCGCCTTCGTCAGAGACATTGTGAACGATTCCAACATGAGAAACGCGTGAGCCGCCGTTGGTAGCAAAGAAAACTAGATCACCGGCGCGTAGTTCTTCTTTTGAAACTACTTGTCCCTCTTTTGCCTGAGCTGCAGAAACACGAGGTAATTCTTGGTTAAACATCTGAAAAACGCTTTGTACAAAGGCAGAACAGTCGATCCCTTTTCGGGAAGTTCCTCCATATCTGTAGGGTGTTCCTAAATAAGTTTCGGCTTCTGATAAAACTTGTGTAACGAATGAGTTAAGCGCCATGGTATGAATCTGGTTAAGTTCTTCCAACGCAGATTTTTCTGGTTGAACCTTAACAGATTTAACTTCATCGGATTTATTTTCTGCAAAAAGTTTTTTGTTAATTATGGAGCTTTGGGTGTAGTAAGATCTTTCAAGAGGCACGTAACTTGATTTGGATTGAGTAGTGGAGATCATTGATCCACAAGAAGTTACTAAAACTGAAAAACATAAAATTATTAGAATATTTACTCCCTTCATCTTTACTTCCAATCTAAATTTTAACTACTGATTTACTCTTTTACCAACGCAAATCTAATTGGAAAAGTGAGTCAATAGGGTTGAAAACCTAAACTTTAGGAAAAGATTAACGATTGTTAAAATTTCTTAACATTCTTTTAAAAAAAAAACTGCCGGAAGTAAGTCCGGCAGCATTTTAGGGTTTAACAGTTTTGTATTGGTTAGGGATTATGTTAAACCATTTCATTGGTTAAGTTGGTTAGGTTTGATTAGGTTAGGTAATTCTTTCTGAAGTTTCAATAATTATTTTCACTTCATTATTTGTGATTTTTTTAATTGGGTAAACAATTTTCTGTTTTTCGGTTCTCAAAACAAGGCATATATTATCAATTGATTCTATATAGCCTATTTCGTCTCCAATTTGAACTTTCATTCCAATTTCAAGATTCTTTTTGGTGTAAAATCCTAAAATTAATCTGTAAACTATATCCCGTGAACCGAGCCCTATTGCCAGTGTGATGGCGACCAAAGCAGCCCCGATGATGTAGGTCAGGTTGTGAGAAATAATCTCAGTATTCACTCCAATTTGATTCAGGGCAGTAATGGAAACAAAAATAAAAATAAGGTAAAAGGCTATAGAGCTTATAACTTTTGCGCCACCCGAATCCACGGATTTAATAAGGCCATGAATTAATTTTTTTGCTTGTGATGCAAGGTAGATTCCAAATACAAAAATTAAAACACCGATTAAAAATTTGGGTAGGTATTCGAGTAACTTGCCAATTTGTACCGAGACAATATTCAAATTGAGGAATTCAGATCCTACAATTAAAATTATCAGAACGAGTACAAATTTCACAAAGCCTAGAATCACATTGGTGATATTAATTTTGATGTTGGCACCTAATATTTCATTTTCATTGATGACTGTGTTTAACTTTTCGATTCTTGAGACACTCAGTAACCTTCTCACAATCCACATTGTGATTTTATAAACCAAAAATGCAATGATGATAAAAGCGACACCTTTCAAAATATCGGGTAATGCATTTAAGAAATTAGCATAAAAATTTTCAATCAAGTCTAAAGGAAGTTCCATAGTTATTAGTTGTTACTTATTTTTTTCGTTTCTTGTTTTTTTCGGTCGCACTTAGCAAGTCTATTATGGAGGATGGATATTTAATAGAAACCAAATCTGCAAGGTCTAATGATAGTTTAATTATCCTTATGTCTGCCATAACGCGTTCGCGGAGTATTTCCGGAACTTGTTGACTTTCAATGATATTTTTAAACGGATTTTGCATAGTGTTACAAGGTATTATAAATTTTAATTAAATTGGCTTTAGCCCTGTTAAGCCTCATCTTCACAGCGCTTTCTCCTATATCATGAAGGTTAGCA
>JAEWHB010000029.1 GCA_023388015.1 Bacteroidota bacterium | reverse complement strand
GTATGGTGGCGGCGCTTCCGGCAATCCAATCAATTTCTCATCGCTCACTTTGTACATTCCCAAACTTCCTTTTTCTTCGAGCCAATAAGGCGAAGTCGGTTTCAAAAAGGCGGAACTGACCAAAGTTTTATCGGAATGATAAGCTTGATTGGGTTTTAAATCTTTATTTAGTTTTTCGAGTTGAATTTCATTTAATTTGATCGAAAGATCACTTCGGTTAATTGCTTCTATTTTCACCTCGGCATTCCCACCAACAGTCGTGTAGGGCTCTTTGGCAACCGCTTCCAAAAACAATCCGGAGCAATGGTAAATGATGTTTTTTATTTCTTCCAGTTTAATTTTTCGCCAATGCATGTCTTCCAATTTTAAAATCAATTGGTAGGCATTTATGAGTTCGGGAACGGATTTGGACGGATTTGTAAAATCAAATTCCTGTTCCACTTTTGAGAGAATTTCTCCAATTGCCTTTCCGCCTTTTACACGGTTCCAACTGGTATCAATTCCTTCAAATATATTCTTTTCAGGTTTTTCTCCCTTGATCGTTTCCAAATATTCCATTGCGCTTCCGCGAACCGCTGTCGCTCCAAATCCTTGTGAGCTGTGTTGGCTCCGGCTTTTGGCCGCAATTTCAGAATTGCTCAATCCCAAATTCGGATAATAAGATCCGATGTCCATCACGAAAAGATTGGTTTTATCGGCCTTGTCAAATTTTTCCTGACTTCCATAGAAAAACCAGGATTGGTTCCAAAATAAACGTTTGGGTTGCCAGGTCGAATAGGTTCTTAAATGTTCGGGAAAATGGTTGGGATTCCCAGCGAGATCAAATGCTTCTACGCTCAACATCGCCGATGCGGTATGATGTCCATGAGTCGTTCCTGGCGTGCGGTGGTCAAAACGGTTGATGATGACATCGGGTTGGAATTTTCGGATGACATACACCAAATCACTTAAAACTTCTTCTTTGTCCCAAAATTGAAAAGTTTCTTCCGGATTTTTTGAATACCCGAAATCGTTGGCTCGTGTAAAAAACTGTTCGCCACCGTCAATTCTTCTTGCCTGCAAAAGTTCCTGCGTGCGGATTACACCCAATAACTCCCGCAATTCCGGTCCAATGAGATTTTGCCCGCCATCACCGCGCGTCAGAGAAATATAAGCCGTTTGCGCGTGAACATCATTGGCAAAATAGGAAATCAAATGGGTGTTTTCATCGTCAGGATGCGCTGCCACGTACAAAACTGATCCGAGGAAATTCAGTTTTTGGATGGATTCGTAAATTTCTGCAGAACTTGGTTTTTTAGGTGCCTGAGCGAAATTAAGTTGGGACAATAAAAATATGAGTGCAATAAAATATTGTTTATGCATGTGTAGTTCGTTATTTGGGTTTAAATATAAGATTCCTAATTTTAAACCACAAAGAACACCATGAATTTCACAAAGAACACAAAGGTTAATTTTCTCCCTCCCATTCCTCATAAAACCGATTGAGGAATTCTTCTAAAAACAGATGGCGTTTTGCGGCAATTTTTCTAGCAGAATCCGTATTCATCAAATCTTTCAACTTCAAAAGTTTGTCGTAGAAATGTTGAATGGAAGTTTCTTCCGGATTTTCGGGGTTGTAAATTTCACGTTGCTTGCTTCCGCCATAGGCAAAGGTTCGGGCGAGTCCGATGGCGCCCAAAGCATCCAAACGATCGGCATCCTGAACGATTTTGGCTTCTAAACTTGTGGGAGCATTTCCTTTGCTGAAGGAAACTTGTGAAACGATTTCGATAATTTTGGAAATCGTTTCTTTGGGAAGATTTAATTCGAATAAAAATTCAGAAATTAATTCTTCAGATTTATCCATTCCGTCGTGTAATTTATAATCGCCGACATCATGAAGCCAGGCCGCCAATTTGACTAAAAACAAATCGGCATTTTCTTCTGAAGCAATTTTTCGAGCTGTTTTCACCACGCGTTGGATGTGGTAATAATCGTGTCCGGTGGTTTCGCCACTGAACTGATTTTTGATAAATATTTGTGTGGATTTTAAAATTTCTTTTGGGTTCATTTTCAACATATTTAGGCAGATTTGTTCTTAAATTAAGATTTTATCATTTAAAAAATTATTTTTACACAAAAGAATAAATAACTAATACAATGAAAAAATTATTTACCATTTTATCCATTCCGATTTTGAGTTTTGTATTCGGACAGGATAATTCCCTAAATGCCCCTACTCATATGGAGGCGAGGGTAAATTCGAATCAATTCGAAGATCAAGTTGCTGCTTATGAAGCTTATTGGGAAAACAAAGATCCAAACAAAAGAGGTAGCGGATTTAAACAATTTCAAAGATGGAAACAACTTTGGAAATATGAAGTAAAGGAGGACGGAACACTTCCTACGGCTCAGGAATTGACCCAAAGTTGGAAGAATTTATTGAAAATACAAAACAACAAATTTATAGGAATGAACAACAGTGATTGGACGCCGCTTGGTCCTTTTACGCATTCCAATCAAGGTTCTTGGAGCGCAGGACAAGGTCGGGTAAACGTGAGTTTGATTGACCCAAATGATCCCAATAAACTTTACATAGGCGCACCGGATGGTGGTCTTTGGGTATCTCCGGATCATGGAGAGACTTGGGAAGCTTTGACAGAGTATTTACCTTCTATAGGTGTTTCAGGAATTGCAGTGGATTATAACAATTCAGATATTATTTACATTGCTACAGGTGATGAAGATGCTTCCGACAGTTATGGAATCGGGGTTTATAAATCTACGGATGGGGGTGCCAACTGGAATCCGACGGGAGAAACCATCGTAGGGGGGAATTCTCTTATGGGAGAAATCTACATACATCCCTCCAATTCCAATATTTTATGGGTTGCCAGTTCGGAAGGTTTGTTTAAAACAACGGATGCAGGTGTTTCCTGGACCAAAACACAGACCGGAAACATCAAAGAAATCCGGCTGAAGCCAAATGATCCAAATGCTATTTATTTGGTACAACAAGCTGGTTTTACTATAAATTTATTGAAATCTACGGACGGAGGAGGTAGCTTTTCCAATATTCAGACTTTAGCAAGTTCCGGAAGAACAGCCATCGATGTAACGGCGGCAAATCCCGAATATCTCTATGTTTTAGTTTCCAATACCAATGATACTTTTAAGCAATTGATGCGTTCTTCTGATTCCGGTGCTAGTTTTGAAATTCGAAACAATTCTACCGATATTTATGATGGAAGCCAGCAGGCTTGGTTTGATTTGGCATTGGTGGCATCTGACACCGATCCAGAATTGATTTTCACCGGAACTTTAAACGTTTGGAAATCTACGAATGGCGGAACAACCTTCACAAGAGGTGCGGAATGGAGCGATCCCGGAGCAGTAAATTATACCCACGCAGACATTCATGATTTAAAGTTCTTCAATGATAAATTATATGTAAGTAGTGACGGTGGTATTTATATTTCAGATGACAATGGAGCTAGTTTTTCAGATAAAACGAAAAATGGTTTGAACATCGGTCAGTTTTACCGCATAGATGTTGCTCCTGAAACTTCTTCAAAAATTGTAGGAGGATTACAGGACAATGGCGGATATGCTTTTGTGGACAATAATTGGATTAATTTCTATGGGGCTGACGGTATGGATGCTGCTATCAATCCGACAAATTCCAACCTATATTACGGATTCATCCAATTTGGAGCTTATATGTACCGATTCGATGCGGGCAACCCAAGTGGAAATGGCCAGCATGTGGCTACCGGCCCAGAATCAGGTAACTGGATTACGCCATTGGAATATGGAAATACGAACGTTATGTATGCAGGCTATTCAAGACTTTATCGTTCTACCGGAGGTGCTTTTGTGAATTCTTCTTCTACCGTTTTTGCTCCTATGTTAGATCACATAAGAGTAGATCCGACCGATGACAAAAGAGTTTTAGTGGCTAACTTATATACGGTGAGAATTGCGCAAGGTCAAACCACGTATCCGCTTGATTTCACCACGCTCACTCCTCCTGCAGGCGGTTGGGGCGGTCATATTACAAGTGTAGAATTCAATCAGGACAATCCGGAAATTTTATATGTAACATCTTCCAATCACGTTTGGAAATCTAACGATAGCGGGGGTTCCTGGGAAAACATAACTTATAACTTGCCGACTGACCAAACAAAATATGTCGTTGCTCATCAAAAAAATTCGTTAAACAATACGATTTATGTTGCAACACGTAATGCTGTTTGGTATACGGATGACACATTGGGAGAATGGGTTTTGTTCAACACCAATTTACCTCATTCCAGAATTACCGATTTGGAAATCAATACAGTGGAAGGCCATGTGGTGATTTCCACTTATGGTAGAGGTGTTTGGAGATCTCCTGTTTCAAGTACCAGTTTGTCTGTGGAAGATGTTTATGAAAACGACAACAGCGCGCTGATTTATCCGAATCCCGTTTCAAACGGTAAAGCCAAATTAAGCATGCTGATTGCGGAGCCTGCCGATATGACCATTCATACAATTGACGGAAAATTGGTTAGAAAACAATCTTACAATAAAATTGACAATCAGACCGATTTGGATTTTTCAGGTTTGTCAAAAGGAACTTATATCGTTACGATTAAATCAGAAAAACATTTAATCCGTAAAAAAGTTCTGATAAAATAATCATCAGATAATAGTTGAAAGGCTGTTTCTCAAATCGGGAAACAGCCTTCTTATTTTATAGCGTTTGATAGAAAATTTTGTGATTATTTAATTTTTTCCCAATTCTGATTTTCTCTCAATTCTAAAAATAATTGGTACAATTCTTTTAATTCGGGCGTTCCCATCATTCCATAATCCGTGATGATTTTTTCCTTTCCTCCATCATAAATGATTTTCAGATTGGCCGTTTGAACGTCCGTATATTGTACCCGATAGTTATCCTGAAGCGCAGGAAAATCCATTTCATTCAAGTTTTTGAGGATGAGTTGAAACTCATTTTCATTGAGAGTGGTTTTAAAAGTTCCTTCCGGACTTGGAGAATTAAATTCTTTGGTGAAGTTAAAACGTATGGCTTCATAAACGGCTTCACGGTTTTTATCGATTTCAATTCTGAATTGCGGACAAGGCCCGAAACAAACAGAAGTAAAATATTCGATTCGCTCGATGTCATATTTCATATTTGTATTTAATTCCGTGTTTTTGGATGCTTCACATGAAAATAAAAACCCCAAAACCAACATTCCAATAAAATAGTACGCCTTTTTTCTCATTTTCTTTTATACTAAATTCCTAATTTAATTCGGTTAAGATACCTTATTTCCACAATTCGAACGAAAATTCCTGCCATAATTCTCCTATTTCTTCTTTACTCCCCTTGTTTTGATGAGAATTATTCTAAAACAAATATTTTTGTGGGCAAAATAGAAAAACGTGAAAACTTTATTGGCATTCATTTGCTTGACCATCGGCATTTATTGTTCCGCCCAAACCATTCTCGATAAAGATTCAAAACAACCTGTTTCCGATGCGGAAATTACGGTGGGAAATGCATCTGCTATCACGGATAAAAACGGAAATTTTTCTTTGGAAATAGAAGAAGATGACGAAATCATCATAAACGCTGAAAATTATCCGGAAGTCAAAACTTCTTATAAAAACTTTGAAAATGTGGTATTTTACATCAGTTCTCACTTTGTTGAATTGGAAAATCTGATTATTACACCAAATCGTTGGGGAAGCAAACCATCCAATTCAACCCATAAAATAATTTCCATATCGCCGCGGGAAGTCGCCCTTCAAAATCCGCAAACGGTGGCTGATTTATTGGGTCAAAAAACAGAAGTTTTTATCCAAAAAAGCCAATTAGGAGGCGGAAGCCCTATGATCCGCGGATTTTCTACCAACCGGGTTTTGATTTCAGTAGACGGAGTTCGGATGAACAATGCGATTTTCAGAAGCGGAAACCTGCAAAATGTAATTGCGCTGGATGCAAATGCCATTCGATCCACGGAAGTAATGCTAGGCCCAAGCTCCCTCATGTATGGAAGTGATGCCATCGGTGGCGTGATGAGCTTTTATACCTTGACGCCTCATTTTTCCACAAACGATAAAATGCTGGTAGATGGTGCTTTGATGGCGCGTTATGCTACTGCAAACAACGAAAAAACCACACATGCTCACATCAATTTGGCAGGAAGAAAATTTTCCTCTCTTACCAGTTTTTCTTTCTCCGATTTTGACAATCTAAAAATGGGCAAACACGGTCCGGATGAATATTTGAGAAATCACTATGCAATCCGTGAAAATGGAGAAGATTTGCAAATTGAAAATGAAGACCCGAGAAAGCAGGTTGGAAGCGGATATGAGCAATACAATGTCATGCAGAAATTCCGTTACATGTCCAATTCTTCCTGGGATTTGAATTATGGGTTTCATTATTCCACCACTTCCGATGTTCCCCGATATGACCGATTAATTCGTTACAGAAATGAAAATTTGCGTTCTGCGGAATGGTATTACGGACCTCAAACATGGATGATGAATCATCTTTCGGTCGAACATAAATCGGAAAAAGGATTTTATAACGATGTGAAACTAAATCTGGCACATCAGTTTTTTGAAGAAAGCCGTCATGACCGGAATTTTGGGAATGATGAAAGAACCGATCAGACTGAAAAGGTAAATGTTTATTCGGCCAATTTGGATTTTTTAAAATTTATCAATTCAAAAAACACCTTGTATTATGGAATCGAAACTTTATTTAACAAAGTAAATTCGGAAGGAGAAATCACCAATATCCTGGACGGAAATCAAGAAGAATTTTCTACCCGTTATCCGGATGGAGCGACCTGGAATTCTTATGCGGCTTATGTTTCCTACGAATTCAGGCCAATAGAAAAAATCACAATTCAGGGAGGATTGCGGTACAATTATATTTCTTCTTTGTCTAAATTTAATTCGCAGTTTTATGATTTTCCGTTTACCGAAGCCAAAATAGAAACCGGCGCCTTGACGGGAAATATCGGACTGAATTACCATCCAACCCCAAAAACCGAATTGCGTGCTTTGTTTTCAACCGGATTCCGCGCTCCCAACATCGATGACATCGGAAAAATATTTGAATCAGAACCGGGTGCAGTGGTCGTTCCTAATCCTGATTTGGAGCATGAATATGCTTACAATGGCGAAATCGGAATCAGTCAGAGATTTGGGAATTTTGCAAAACTGGGTGTTTCGGTTTTTTATACCGACTTAAAAAATGCATTGGTCAGAAGAGATTTTAGTTTAAACGGTCAGGATTCTATCATTTATTCGGGCGAAATGAGTCGCGTACAGGCGATTCAAAATGCTGCCAAAGCTTATGCTTATGGATTTGAAGCCAATTTGGAAATGTATTTTACCAATCAATTGATGATGAAAAATTCGGTGAATTATCAGAAAGGAAAAGAGGAATTGGACAACGGTGAGGAAGCGCCGTTGCGACATATTGCGCCTTTATTGGTTAGAAGCGGAATTTCCTACCAAACCAAAAACTTCAGAACCGAATTTTACATGATTTACAACGGAGAAATTTCAAATGCTGATCTGGCGCCTTCTGAGCATGAAAAAGATTATATGTACGCAATCGACGGCGAAGGAAAACCTTATTCGCCTTCCTGGTACACATTGAACCTTAAAGGAAGTTATGATTTGAATTCGGCCATGAGCATTTCAGCGGGATGGGAAAACATGACCAACCAGCGATACAGACCTTATTCGTCAGGAATCGTGGCGGCCGGAAGCAATTTGATTTTGGCGGTGCGGTTTAATTTTTAAATTCAGTTTAATTTGAAGAAAAAAGCCCGAATTAGTTCGGGCTTCTATTTATTTTTTAATCCATTTCAAATTCTTCTTTTGGTTATCAAACATGAGTTGTATGACGTAAGTTCCGGGCGGAAGATGCGATAAATTATAAGTTCTCAAGGATTTGGATAAAGTATCTTTCTGAGTAAATACATTTCGGCCATTAAGGTCAAATATATTTATTTTAAAATCAGAAACTTCTTCTTTTAATTGGATATTCAGAATTCCGGAAGAAGGATTTGGATAAACAGAAACTGAATTTTGGTCTATGTCTTGGGTTCTCATGATAATTTCTTCCACTAATAATCCGTCCCTCGTATTATTGCCTTTGTAACCATTCCAAAGGATTTTACTTTCGTCATAAGGAACATTCAAATTATAAGAACTGATAAAAAGAGAGTCGGTTGAGGCTCCGAAATTGAGCGTATAGGAATTGAGCGAAATATCCATCATCCCGTCATTGTCAATATCTCCCACAACAGCTCCGTTCAAATAGGTAAAACCTTTGGGGCGTAAAGGGAATCCATCAATTTCGCCCGAACCATCCACAGAATAAGCGTGCATATAACCATAACCTTCGGAATCTGTAATATTACTTCCGAAGATTATTTCCATCACGCCATCATTGTTAATGTCTGCCACTGTAATAACCCCTTCATTACCACCTATTTTATGGATGGGGAAATTAGCGATGTCATTTCCGTCGGGCGACATTCCATAAATAGTAGGAAGCGGATTGCCCTCAGAAAAATTCGGGTTGCCAACAAAAATTTCATAGACTTCATCTCCATCCACATCGACAACAGTTGGTGGTGCATAGGTCCAGTTCCCAATTGCATACGGCCAACCGTCTGCATAAGTTCCATCATTTTTCATCACGTAATAGGCTGATGCATCTCCATGGTTGGCTCCCACGATTTCCAACCCATCATCTCCGTCTAAATCCACTAAAACGGGTGATTGGTAGGAATAAGCAACCGATGGATTATATACCGGGAATCCGGACAATACTGTTCCGTCTGGTTGAATCGCAAAAAGTCCGGTGTTATATCCTGCCACAATTATTTCCTTGACTCCGTCATTGTTGATGTCTCCGATAGAAGGTGTAAAACAAGAAACCGAACCAATATCATAAGGCCAATTGGCATTCAATTCGGTTCCATCCAGTTTAAAAACATGGATATGTGCAGAAGTTCCGCTAATTCTTTCCGCCGTAATGATTTCCATAATACCATCATCGTCCAAATCGGCAAGTGCAGGCGCATTGGAAACAAGCGTGGAGTGCGTTCTTGGCCAACCATCCAGGGCATTCCCCTGATGATCAAGCACGTAAGTTCCATTTGTTAAAGTTGAAAATCCGAAGTTAAAAACGATTTCCAAGTCACCGTCTCCATCCATATCGGCTACCGCAGGCGGATAAAGAATGGGACCTTCTACGTCTACTTCAAAAAGTAAAGTACCGTCTCCTTTAATGGCATAGAATTTTTGGTTGATTCCAATTAGAAGTTCATCCACTCCATCATTATCCAAATCGGCCAATGTCAGTCCCCTGGTATTTTTGGAATACTGAAATGCAGGAGCTTCAAAGGTCATAAATGGTTCCGGGTCAATCTCATTTGGATGTAGAAGTCCTTCCGGCGCCTGAATTTCTTCTACTGAAAATTCTCCGTTTTCGTTTACTTTTGCCATCATAAAAGAGGCTTGGGCAGAAACAAATCCAATTAACGTTAAGTTGGTAATGAACGTAAAGATTTTCTTCATAATGATTGTTTTAATTTCTTAAAGTTAGGAAATAATCATTTTTCAAAAGACATAATGCTACGCTTAATTAATTATTCACCAAATAATTGCCCGATATTTGAATATTTATTTTAAATTTGCACCCTCAAAAAATGTAATTTAACCGGGACAGAGTTCCCACAATACATATAAAATGGCAACAAAAATCAGATTGCAAAGACACGGTAGAAAAGGAAAAGCATTTTTCCATATCGTAATCGCTGACTCGAGAGCGAAAAGAGACGGACGTTTCATCGAGAAAATCGGAACTTACAACCCTGTGACGAATCCTGCCCAAATCGAATTGGATATGGACAGAGCGGTTCATTGGTTGCAAGTGGGTGCTGAGCCTACCAACACAGCGAGAAACATTCTTTCTTACAAAGGTGCTTTGATGAAAAAACACTTGTTGGGCGGTGTAGCAAAAGGTGCTTTCAGCGAAGAAGAAGCTGAAAAGAGATTTGCTGCATGGTTGGAAGAAAGATCAAACGCTGTTCAGTCCAAAAAAGATGGTTTGGCACAAGCAAAAGCGGAAGCTAAATCTGCTGCTTTGGAGGCTGAAAAGAAAAAATCTGAAGCTCGTATAGCAGTTGAAGAAGAAGCTCCTGCTGAAGAAGTGGAAGCAACTGAAGAAAACGCTGAAGTTGCAGCAGAAGAAACGACTGAAGAAGTTGTTGCTGAAACAGAAGCTACTGAAGAGCCGGCTGCTGAAGCAAGTT
>JAEWHB010000060.1 GCA_023388015.1 Bacteroidota bacterium | reverse complement strand
TTATTTAGTTTTGTTTTCAATTTAATCTTCATTTTATGAAAACCCGCAACCTGATCGTATTGAGTATCATGGCTTTAATCATCGGAATTTCCTCTTGTCGGGATGATTTTGATTTTGATCCTGCTTCGGATAGTCTTTCCTTTTCAACCGACACCGTAAACCTGGACACGATTTTCAATCACACTAATTCACAAACTTATAAACTTACCCTTTATAATAATGAAAACAACGATGTTCAGATTCCGAGAATTTATCTTTCGCGCGGAAATGCATCTTATTATAAATTGAATGTGGACGGAATGCCCGGTTCAGAATTTGAAAATGTTCCAATCAGAAAAAAAGACAGTATTTTGATTTTTGTCGAAATTGCGGCAGGCGAAGCGCCGGTTATGCCACTCTATGAAGATGAAATCAATGTGGAAACCACAGGCGCAACCAAACAGATCAAACTGCTGTCCTATATTGAAAAAGCAATGTTTTACAATACCAATCAGTCCGAAAACTTCCCACTTGGAAATGTGGACTGGAACAATGAATATTCGCGTGTGATTTTTGGAAAAGTTACCGCCGATAACCTGAACATCGGCGCCGGCACAAAGGTTTATTTTCACAATAGCGCCGAGCTGACCATCAACGGAAATGCAAATATCTCCGGAACTCAAAACCAGAAAGTCATCTTCAGAACTGATCGCATGGACGAACGTTCTGATTCTCTCCCCAATACCTGGGGGAAAATTCTTTTGAAAAACAGCAGTAATTCACTCATTGACCACGCAGTTATCAAAGGAGCAAACGTAGGATTAGAAGTGGAGAATTCTACTTTAAATATTTATAATACCCAAATTCTGAACAACGAATTCGTAGGATTATATGGGAAAAATTCCACCATCACCGGACATAATCTGGTTGTCAACAATAGTGATGTAGCAGCGGTTGCCATTGAAGGCGGAGCGGTAGAATTCGTTCATTCAAGTTTCGGAAATTACCACAACATCGGTCAAGGTGCCGGCAGTAATTACAGTTTGTTTTTGAGCAATGACGGAGCTCCGCTTACGCAGGCAAATTTCTATAATTGCATCATGTACGGAAGGGCTATGAACGCGATTTATTTTGACGATATCGGTGGAACTTTCAATCATAATTTCAAATCAAATGTCATCAGAATTGATGCTCCGGCGGAATTACCAGGGATTGACTCTTCCAATATTACCGATAAAGATCCGATGTTCATTGACCCCGGATTTGGTAAAAACGACCTGAGACTTCATATTGATTCAGAAGTTTTGGGAACAGGAAATTCCGCTTATGCCGCATGGGTTCCGTTGGATATGTTGGGGAATTCGCGAACCAGCAACCCTACTCCAGGCGCTTATCAGAATCCGGTTGACCCTGAGCTTTAATCAAGTTCTTAAAATATAAAAAAGCGCAGTATCAAATGAACTGCGCTTTTTGTTTATCTAAATTTTCAGCTTAGAAATACTTAAAATCCTGTTTGTTTTTAATGGACTTCACCGACTCATAAATCAATTTAATGGTGTTTTCCACATCTTCTTTATGAACCATTTCAACTGTAGTATGCATATAACGCAAAGGAAGTGATATCAAAGCTGAAGGCACTCCTCCATTACTGTATGCAAATGCATCGGTATCGGTTCCTGTTACACGGCTACTTGCGGCACGCTGAAAGGGAATCTTTTTCTTTTCCGCAGCATCAATAATCAAATCTCTAAGGTTATTCTGTACAGCAGGCGCATAAGTTATCACCGGCCCATCACCACACTTCAGTTCTCCGTCTTTCATTTTATTCATTTTAGGAGTTGTTGTGTCGTGGGTAACATCGGTTACGATCGCAACATCGGGTCGAATGGTTTTGGTAATCATTTCGGCTCCGCGCAATCCTACTTCCTCTTGGACAGAATTAGTAAAATATAATCCGAAATTGATTTTGTCCTTGTTTTCATGAATCATGCGCGCCACTTCCGCAATCATAAATCCGCCTATACGGTTATCAAGCGCACGACAAACAAAATAATTATCGTTCAAAACCATGAATTCATCGGGATATGTAACTACGCAACCAACATGAACACCGAGTTTTTCAACTTCTTCTTTTGAACTGACACCACAGTCAATCCAAATAGTATCGGTTTTGGGAAGCTCGTCTTTATCACCAATTCGCACATGGATGGCAGGCCATCCAAATACTCCTTGAACTATTCCTTTTTTGGTATGGATGTTCACTCTTTTGGAAGGTGCAATAACCGCATCTGAACCACCGTTTCTGATGACATAAATCATTCCGTCTGAAGAAATATAATTCACATACCAAGAAATTTCGTCGGCATGTGCCTCTACAATTACCTTATAATCAGCTTTTGGGTTAATAATTCCATAAGCAGTGCCATAATTATCTGAACGAATTTCGTCAACATAAGGTTTTATATATTCAGTCCAGACCATTTGTCCGGCCGATTCATAACCCGTTGGAGATGTTGTATTGAGGTAGTTTTCAAGAAAAGGTAAATTTTTCTTGCTGAAGAAATTTGATTTAGACATTGATAGTATTTTTTACAAATTTAAAAAAATAGGAACAATATTTGCTATGGGAGGCAATATGTATTGGAAGTTCCTGATTATTATTTCATTTTTCAGTCCCCTGTTATGTGCTC
>JAEWHB010000020.1 GCA_023388015.1 Bacteroidota bacterium | reverse complement strand
TCAAAGTAATCCACTCGCCGGTATCGGGCATAAAAAATTTCTTCTTAAACAAGTTCACTTCAAAAGTGCGTTTTGTTTTATTGTTGGCATGAGAAACATTGTTTCCCACCATTCTCTTCTTTCCAGTGATTTGACAAATTTTCGACATTTGTTCCTGATTTTTTTCGGACTGCAAAGATAGGAATTTAAATTTCAGAAAAACAAGAAATTCGAAGTTAAAATTTTTATTTTCTTTTTGAATGAATTCTTTTAGACAGAAAACCGGCCTGAATTCACTTCAGACCGGCCTTATTTTTTATCATTCTGATTTCTTAATTCTTGATAATTATTTTCTGTGAATTAGTAATTCCTTCAGATTTAACATTTAAAATATAAACGCCCGCATTTAGCTTCACATTTAAATTTATATTTTTTGAATTGTAGTTATTGGAATAAACTCTTTTTCCGGTCATATCATAAATTGAGATTTCTGATTGAGCATCTTTTTTTAGTGCAATATCAAAATTACCATTTGAAACGGTTGGCGCAACTGTAAAACTGTTTTGAGCAACAAGATCATTGGTGCTTAGTAAAAGATCTTTTAAGCCTTGAGGAAAGGCATTTTCAAAAGAAGCCATCCCTGTTACCGGCCAAATGTCGCTAACTTCAAGTCGGTTGTCTGGTCCGATGATGATGTAAGTAGGGTATGCATTAACACCAAAATTGTTGATGGCAGGTGGCGCATTACCATCAGTTCCGGCTGCCGGACATGGTTCAAATCCGCCACTGTAAAGGCTTTCAAATTCATGAATTGTAGAATTACTGTCTACCGGAGATAATGATAACATAAAGGTATGTTCTTGGTTAAATCCGTAAGTTTCGTACAATTCATAAAAAAATCGGCTTGTTGACTGGCAAGGAACACAATTTCTAAAGAAAAAATCTATGAAAACGTATTTTCCAGTCGCGGTAATGTCGTAAAGATTGTGTTCAACTCCCTCTGTATCCGTTACCGTAAATTGTCTACTACATCCCCAACTTGATAGTTGCTAACTTGTCCGAATGATGCAGGCATTGCATAAAATACCATGCACAATAATAAAAGTTTTTTCATGTGTTAATTATTTGTATGTAATTAATTGTAAATGTATTAAATATAATTTCAAAGTCAAAATTATATTTTTCACACAATAATAAGTCCGAATATCAACATATGAATGACCTAGTATTTAAACTTTCTTTTTCCTGCGGTTCAGAATCTCCCATGCAATCGTGTATCCCAGCAAAATACCGGCGATGATTAGTGCGATTCTTGCCAGATAATCGCCGTGTTTCGTGTAAAATGTAATTTCATTATTGAGTTTGGCTTTACCAATTAATGCACCTTTTGTTTCATAAGGAAGTGAAGAGGTGATTTCTCCTTTTTGATTGATGAAAGCTGAAATTCCTGAATTGGCAGATCTTACAATGTCTCTTCTGGTTTCAATCGCTCTTAAATTCCCAAAAAGCAACAATTCTTTATGTCCGTCCGAATCGCCCCACCAAGAGTCGTTGGTCATGATGAATAAAACATTGGCTCCATTTTTAACGTAACCGGTAGTGAATTCGCCATAAATCGACTCATAACAGATTATCGGGGCAACGACTGCATTGTTAAACGAGTTTCGAAAAACCGAACGATTTTCCTGCGTAAGATGTGTGCGTACCGTTCCGCCAAAATTCAGCATGATGTCACCCATAATCGGTTTGAGCGTTTTCATGTAAGGGAAATGTTCTACCCCGACTACCAGTTTGGATTTATGATAAATCTGAATTGAATCTTTTGCGTTGAGCTGAATCCCGGAATTGGTGACGTCAATCCACATATCGGAATTCCCATACCGCGTAGCAGTCTCAGAAGCAAGTTTTTCGTACGGATAAAAACGCATCAGTTCAACTCCGGAAACAAAACTCAATTCGGGGTATTTGTGAAAATTATCCTGAATAGTCTGAATCAGGAAATCTTGGGGGAGTTTATCAATGTTGAGTCCCGGACCCGGCCCCGGGAATGCGGTTTCGGGCGCTACTACAAATTGAACGCCGGGTTGCATATGATTATGCGTCAAGTTGATCAGTTCATGGACGATCTGCAAAGGTTCTTTGTTGTATTTTTCCGTATAAGGATTCAATTTGGGTTGCAAAGCCATCGCCGTGATTTCTTCTCCTTTTTCTTCGTAAGAATTGTAAATTATATAAGAAATCCCGATAGGAAGACCAATCCACAATACGGTATAAAGGATTAATTTGTTCAGGTATTTTTTTTCTTTCAGATTGAGATAAGCGTATAAAAAATAGAAGACGATAAGATTTCCAACGAGCACCCAAAGTGTTCCGCCAAAAGTCCCGGTGTATTCATACCATTGGATCCATTTGGGGGAATTGGCAAATCCGTTTCCTAAATTAAACCACGGCCAAGTCATTTCCCAGTTAAGATGAAATTTCTCAAACCACATCCAGATAGCAGGTAGGAATGGAATTCCGTAGAAATTTCCGGCTTTGGATTTAACCCAATGGTATAGCTGAAAAACAATACTCATCAGAAATGCATTTGCCACAACTGGGAAAATATAAGCCGTCCAGGAATTTTGCCATTCACCATTCGCATTTAACTCTTGTGCATAATGCAGCCACCAGATACCGATGGCGTTCCAAATGAAAAATGCCAAATAAGCCAGACCGAAAACTTTCCAGCCTTTGCGTTTGACATCGGTCATTTGTGCGATTTTGTTTTCCGCAAAAAGTAAAGGGACGAATCCGAAAAAGA
>JAEWHB010000139.1 GCA_023388015.1 Bacteroidota bacterium | reverse complement strand
TTGATTCTGAATTCCTGAGTTCCTGAAACGCTTTTTCCTGTGGAAGTTGTTGCAGAAGCTGTAAAAGTAACTGTATTCCCTGCTCCAGGTCTGAATACATATTTACCGTTAGAACCGCTCAAGTTTCCAGAAGAAGCTCTCAAACTGATTGGTCCGTCAGCTCCATTAACAGTAGCCGTAATCGGGTTATCTAAGTTACGGTAAACAACGTTCATCTTATCCGCTGTAATGACTGCACCTGATGGTGGTTGAATTAAAGTTTCTGCAATTACTTCATACTCGTGCGTAAATGGAATTGGTTCGATGAATTCACCGGTATGATCTTTATAAGTCATAGTACCGGAAATTGATTTCTTACCTGATCCTGAAGTGTTCAATGCAATTGTAGCTTTACCATTCACCAAAGGAACTTCTTGTCCTCCCACAGTAATTTTACCTTGTAATGTATTGTCAAATGCACCAAAAGCGATGTTTGCATCAGCCGGTTTTCCTGAAAGAACAAGTGGCGAAGCCATAACGATTGGTTCGAATGCTTTCAACTCAATTTCTTCTTCAAGTTTGTTGGACAATAAAGCTCTCACCAAGTTTCCTTCCTCTGTACGGATATCTGACTGGATTTTAGTTAAGTTCGCAAGACCTGCAACCATCGGCTGGTCATAGAACATTCTTTGAATCCAAGTTCTTCTTTGTCTGTCTTCTGTAGAAAAAAGTTTATTGATACGCTCAGCATCTTTTGAACCAGCCGGATAAGCAGCTGCCATAAAAGTTCTGTAATCATCTACTGATTTCTGTAAATCAGTAGCCGTTTCAGTTGGTCCTCCGCTCGCAAACATACGTTTCGTGATAGCGTCTGTGTTGGACAAAGATGAATAATTTGTTTCTTTTTCTTCTTCAGAATAGATATCAGGTAAGGCATAGTTCAGTTCCTGCATTAAATTTACCTTTAATGATTCAATGAAATTATATACTTTATCTGATTCTGCTTTCACTTGATTTGCTCTTTGCTGAATAGCTTGATAGTCTGTGTCACTATCGGCTTTTAAATCAATTTGACCATAAAAAGTGTTATTGTTTTCTGCCGTTAATTTAGATGATTCATCTAAGGTTACGGTTATTCCTTCAAAAGATCTCAATACTTGACGGTCTACCTGCATTGCCATCATTGCAATGAAGACCAGATACATCAAGTTGATCATCTTCTGACGTGGTGTCTGTTTACCTGCCATTTTTATTTAATAAGTAGAATGTTAAACATTAAGTTAATTTTTTAGTTAATACAAATTTGTAATTAACTTCCTTTCATTGCAGACAACATACCGCCATAAACTTTGTTAAGGCTGTTGATGCTTTGTGTCAATGATTCCAATTCTTGCTGGAATTTCTGAGAACCTCCTGCAGAAGCCTCCATTTCCGTAATGAATTGTTTGTTTAACTCTACTTGTTTCTGACCACTTTCCAACTGAACCTGGTAAAGTGCGTTCAAAGACTCCATGTGATTGGCAGCCAAAGCCAACTGATCACCATATTGTTGTGTTGCAGCAGCAGCGCTGGTAGTTTTGTTGATTTCATTAACTGCAGATCCGAAGTTCTCAATTCCGGAACGAAGTTTTTCCATCAAGGAAACATCCAATTTTGCTTCATTCAACATTTTATCTAATTTTTGAGAAAGGGAAACATTATCTCCTTCTTCAACAATTTTTTGTGCTTTTTTTGCAACTGGCGCACCATTTGCCAATTCAGGATAAACTTGTTCCCATTCGTACTCACCTTTTGGTTTGTCAAATGCGAAAATCGTAAATACGATTACCTCCATACCCATTCCGATCAATAGAATTGTTGACCCATCCAATGGTCCCAATGAATAGTGGTTAATTTTACAAAGCGCCCCCAAAATTACAATCGCCGCTCCAATACTATAAAAGAAGTTTAATCTAACGTCCTTTTTGCTTGCCTGTACTGCCATAATTTAAATTGAATTTGTGTTAATTAATAAGTGAAAATTTGTTTTGATTGTTTTTATCTTTCGAATTTATCTTTTCGTTCTGAATTTGATTTTTGAACCTTCAGGGAAAGACTGAACCGTTCTGAATCCGATGTAGCTTCTGGCAGAGTCTGAATGTTCCCAATCACGTGAACTCACCATCAACAAATAACTGATATCTTTCCAAGAACCTCCTCTGACAGCTTTCTTTTCGCTTCTGTCACGGGCAATAGTTGGATTCAATGTAGAAGTCATTTGGTAGAATGCCTTATCATAAGCCGTATTAGTCCATTCACCTACGTTTCCAGCCATATCATACAATCCATAACCATTGGCATGGAAAGTTTTAACAGGAGCTGTATACATATAACCTTTTCCTTGTTCTTCTACATAGTCACCTCTTTTAGGTTTGAAGTTTGCCAAATAACATCCTCTGTCATCTGTCAAATAAGGACCTCCCCAAGGATAAGGTGCATCTTGCAAACCTCCTCTTGCAGCATATTCCCATTCAATTTCGGTAGGTAAACGATAATCAATTACTTTATTTGAAGACCCTCTTCTTTTCTTTTTTGTAGAAAGAAAGTCATTGTGTTTTTTGGTTTTAAATGCACAATAAGCCATTGCCTGATCCCAGGAAACTCCTACAACCGGATAGTCTGAATAAGCTTCATGCCAGAAATAATTCTCGTGCATAGGATCGTTGTGCGAATAGTTAAAGTCACGTACCCAAACAGTTGTATCGGGATAAACCGCAACTTCTTCTTCATGACGGAAGTCGATTCTGAATGAATCACTATCGCTTCCTTCTCTTGCAGCACCTTCCTGGTCAACCCAAACATATTTAAAACGTAGCTTTCTTACGTCAATAAGTCTTTCATTATTGAATCTTTCTTCCGGCGCATAATACAATTGATCTATGGTTGCAGCATAATCCACATCAGGGTACTCATATTTGTTCCACATAAGTTCCTGGTTCCAATTTAACTTTCTTTGGTCAATTGGAAGACCGCCGTCTCTACCTGTCGAATTTTGTTCTACATATTCATCCCAAGCGGTTTTCTCACCATCTTCAGAACCTGAAATATATCGGTAAGCGGCAATTCCTGTAGCGTCACCGGAACCTCCATTCGTTGGGTCAAATCCCAACTCAGCAGCTTTTTCCGCCAACATAGTACGGGCAATAGAATCGCGTACATAGTCTACAAACACACGGTATTCTGAATTCGTAGTTTCGGTGTCGTCCATATAGAAACCTGAAACCGAAACAGTTCTTACCGGCGCATAATTGTCAAATGTAAAGTCATAGTCTGTTTGTCCCAATACAAAAGACCCGCTTGGAATCGGCACCATCCCTTTCGGGCGTTGCGGCGTCCAAGATGACGATTTAGTTCCTACAATCTGACCATCGTCCTTACCCCCGTTTCTTCCCTTTTTCAACATATTACAGGAAGAGAGCGTAAATGACAAAATGATAGCTGCTACCAATGCTTTATTCATCCTCATTTTTTTTAAGCGTGTAAATCTATTATAATTTTACGATTCTCCAAAATTATTATTATCGGCAATTAGCTTAACGAACAAAAAAATATTTTATTGCTTTCAATACAATTTTTTGTACGATTTCCACCATCTCTCCGGTATTTTTCCTTTCAGCGATTCTTTATAATCCCTCACAGAACATGGGATAACTTGTTTATTCAGCGGATCTGAATCATTCATCTCACCCAATTCCATCCACCATTGTTCATTTTTTAAGTCCTTGTAAAAAATTAAATCTTGTTCAGGAATTTGCACAAAATAAGTTTCGTAAGCATCTTCTTTCTCAAAATTTAATATTTCCTGGGCATGGTTTTTACCTTCTATAAAATACCAAAGAATCTCCGCTAACAATAATTCGTCAGACGGTACGTTGATCGCTTTGAAATTATAAACGCCAAAAGATTGTACTTTATTGTTTATTCCCGAATATCTTGCAATCGAACATATTTCTCTGGAATTAAATCCATTGGGTGATAATTCAGTAGCAGAACGAAAATCAGACGACTGAAGCGACTCCAAGTTCAACGCAACCAAATCAGAATTTCTTAATTCAGGCTCAGATTCATTCAGGTTTTCTGTAAGTTTCCCTAATCTTTTAACATCAAAATTCAAATGCTCCATCAAATCTAATTCTTCCTGCGCCACAAAATAGGTTTGATGCCCCAAATGTGTATATTCAAAAAGCGAATGGGGTTCGGCTGTGATAATTTTACTTAAATAATTATTTGAATTTAATTCTTCTGAATCAACTCCCAACCGGAATCGGTTGTCAATACACGTCAGATTAATGGTGTGTTTGATCGAATCAAATGCTCTGAATTGCCAATAAATCAGATTGGAACTTCCACCCAGAATTACCAGAACGGCTTTCTTTTTAAGCAATTCTTCCTGAATTTTAAGAAAAGCAAAATAAGTATCTTCTCTTGTGGCACCGGCATGCAAATCGCCCAAATCATAAACGGGCAAATGCCAGTTTCCTTTTTTCAGTTGGTACAATTGTTTGCGCAGTCCGTCAAACTCAAGCTCCGGAT
>JAEWHB010000012.1 GCA_023388015.1 Bacteroidota bacterium | reverse complement strand
GTTCCTGCGCGACTTTCACAACTTCTTCAGGCAAAAAGTGGATGTATTTCCATTTCTCATCATATTGTCCGTTTTCCAAAATCGCCAGATCAAATGGACCGAATTCCTCACCGATTTTTTTGAAATGTGAATCATAACCGGAATCTCCTCCAATGAAAATTTTGCTTTTAGGTGTTTCCAACACAAAAGAAACCCAAAGTGTGTTGTTTCGCTTAAAAGTTCTTCCCGAAAAATGCCTTCCCGGAACGGCATAAATCTGAATGGAATCATCCAGTTTCAGACTTTCGTTCCAATCCAGTTCAGTGATTATTTTTGGATCATATCCCCAATGTTCCAGATGTGCACCCACGCCCAATCCGGTAATCACTTTTTTTACTTTCGGAATCAAGTCAATCACGGTTTTATGGTCCAGATGATCGTAATGATCGTGTGTGATGAGCATATAATCAATTTCGGGAAGGTCGGCGGCCGTGGCGATTTCACTTCCAGGAAAAGCACGATTGGTACCCGCAAGCGGCGAAGCATTTCCACTGAAAACCGGGTCAATCAGGTATTTTTTTCCTTCCAACTGAATGTAATACGAGGAATGCCCAAACCAAATCAGCAAATCTTCATCGGGGTCCAAATTCTTCCAATCAGGCTTAACCGAAGGAATGGAATCCAAGGGAACTACATTCGGATATTTTGTAAAAAGAAAATCCCAGAAAACGCCAAACATCGTATAACCTTCGGCCAACGAAGGTGTTTCTGTCAGGTTATGAAATTGTCCATCGCGGTAATTCGGAGATTTTTGAATTCGTTCCAAACGCTCTCCCGATGGTGCTTTCCCAAATATGGGATGTTGCATATAACCCCAAATTCCAAGGATGATCAAACTCAACAGCACCAAAAATCCAATCAACATTTTCTTTATCTTTTTCTTCATATTTTTTTTCGAAGTTCGTTTCTCGACATTCGTTATAAAACCTTCACAAAATCCAAATCCTGAAAATCATAACTAAAATCGGTCAAGGGAGAAATCGGCTCCATTTTCAATCCGGTGATTTTACCGTTTTCGGTTTGGACAAAAACAAAAGCATCGGCGTGCAGATAGGCATTGTCCCATTTTACCGCATAGGTATTGTCTTTGTAATAAAACATTTCGCCTTTCAACTGATCCGAACGTTTGGACGTGAAACGAAGTTTTCCTTTTTCGTTTGAAATTCTAATTTCCCCGAACCAATTGTCTTGATAAGTTCCGGTTAAATCCTTGGTTTCGGGCTGTTTTGATTTTTTATTCCTTTCAACCCTTTCCCAAACTTCCGAAGTGATTTTATCGGCATCGCCTCTTCTTTGGGAAATCAATTCGTCGTATTCCTTTACCCAATCTCTTTCGGGAAGTCCGAGATAGAAATCTTTGATCGTATTGGAAACCGCCATAAAAGCGGCGCCTTCTTGTTGGTTCGTTAAAACAATGATGCCCAAATCGAGTTGCGGAAACATAATGATTTGCGTGACAATCCCTTCCAGTCCGCCCGTATGCGAAACCTGTAATTTCCCGGCCATATCTTCCACCACAAAACCAAGTCCGTACGCCCGAAACAAAGAATGATAAGGTTCTTTGGTCGTAACCGGCATCAAAGTCTGAGGTTTAGAAAGTTCGCGCATTCGCTCTTCCGAAACCAGTTGAATTCCCTCTTTCGTTTTCCCGTAATTCAATTGAAACTGAACCCATTTTGTCAGGTCATTGACATTCGAATAAATTCCGGCGGCAGCATCAAAAATCGGATTGGTATATCGGTCAATGACTTTTAAATTACCGTCAATCGGAACATGGGGCGCAATGGCATTGGATTTATCTTTCAGCGTATTCCAATTCGGCGCTGTACGGTTCATTTCCAAAGGTTCTAAAAATTTGTTTTGAATGAAATCGGTCCAACTCATCCCCGAAACTCTTTCAATCACCACTCCGGCAATGATGTACAATAAATTATCGTAATCATATTTCGAACGGAAATCCGAAACCGGTTTTAGAAACTGAATGTTTTGAATAATATCTCTGGGCGTGAAATCGTGTCCGTCCGGCCAGACCATCAGGTCGCCGGCGCCAAGTCCAAGACCGCTGCGGTGCGTCACCAAATCCCGAATGGTAAATTCTTCGGTCACATATTCATTGTACATTTTAAATTCGGGAATGTATTTTTTGACTTTATCGTCCCAATTGATTTTTCCTTCGTCGATCAAAAGCACAATGGCAGTTGTAGTAAAAGCTTTGGAATTGGAAGCAATCCCGAAATTTGTATCGGCATTTACTTTTTCTCCGGTTTCGATGTTGGCAAGACCGTAACCTTTTGCCAGAACAACATTTCCGTTGTGAACAATTCCAACTGCAATGCCCGGAACATTGAAAGTTTCGAGGGTTTTCTCAACCAAAGCATCGACTTTTTGTTCGGAAATCTCCTGCGAAAAAAGGGTTGCGGTCAGGAAAATTAGAATCAGGAAAAAGTGTTTTTTGTTCATTTTTTTAAAATTACGCCGTAAAAATAATTAATTAAATTCAAGTCTATATTGAATTCGATTTTAAGATTTCAAATCTAACCTTGTCAAGGTTTTTAAACGAAATTTAACCACAAAGCGAACCAGAAAAAAACTTTATAGCCCCGAGTTTCAACTCAGGGAAAACGATAATTAATTTAATCTTAATTTTATCGCATGAAAGATTTAATGGGTCAGGCCATTTGGGACTATTACCACCATAATTCACCTGAGGATATTCAAACCGAAACTTCGATTTCCGAATTGGATGAACTTCCGGTGGAATATCTTTTCCGGGATTTCGATGGAATGAATTTGCTTGAGCAAAAAGCACTGGAACTCGCAAAAGGAAAGGTTTTGGATGTTGGAGCCGGTGCGGGTTCACATAGTTTGTATTTGCAAAACGAAAAGAATCTGAACGTAACGGCTTTGGACATTTCGCCCAAATCCATTGAAGTTTGCAAACATCGTGGTGTTCAAAAAACGGTTTGTGAAAATTTATTGAACTATTCGCCCCAAGAAAAATTCGATACGATTTTACTTCTGATGAACGGAACCGGAATTTTTCAAACGATGGATCAAATCGATGTTTATTTGAAAAAACTTTCCTCTTTATTAAATCCAGACGGAAAAATCCTCATTGACGGCACTGATATTTTGTATATGTATCAAAATCAGGAAGGAAATTTCTCCATTCCGCTTGCGAATTATTATGGCGAAGTGGATTATTATCTTTATTACAAAGGCGAAAAAGAAATTCCTTTCAAATGGCTTTATCTCGATTATTTGCTTTTGAGTGATTTCGCTGAAAAACAGAACTTGAAAACTGATTTAATCCTCAAAGTAGGCGATGCTTATCTGGCCGAAGTTTCCAAATAAATTTGGCTAACTTTGCAGCGGATTTTAAGAATCTGATATTCCTGAATAAAAGCGCTCCAAGTGCTTTTATTTATGTTTAAATTTAATTTACAATTGAATTATGTTAGGATTAAAATTACCAACCGACCCGAGATGGGCCAATATTGCCGAAGGAAATTTGGAGGAAATTCTTACCGATCATGCTTGGTGCGAACAAAAAGCAGCTTCAAATGCCATTTACTTGATTATCAACAACTCAGAATTACCTGATTTGGTTTCGGTTATGTCTGAAATTGCCATTGAAGAAATGCAACATTTCAAAATGGTTCATGACATTATTTTGGAGCGAGGATACAAATTTGGTCGTGAACGGAAGGATGATTACGTTAATCAATTGGTGAAATTTTGCAAAAAAAATGCAACAAGAGAAGAAGCTTTTATCGACCGTTTGTTGTTTGCCGCAATGATTGAAGCCAGAAGTTGCGAACGTTTCCGTGTTTTATCCACCAATATCAAAGATCAGGAACTGGCGAAATTTTATCACGAACTCATGGTTTCGGAAGCCAATCATTATACGGTTTTTCTTGGTTTCGCCCGAAAATATGCTGGCGATATTGATGTGGAAAAACGTTGGCAGGAATGGTTGGATTTTGAAGGCGAACTCATCAAAAGCTACGGAAACAAGGAAACGATTCATGGGTGAATTTTAGAGAAAAGAGAATAGAATAAAGAAAATAGAACTTAAATATGAAGTTAGAAAACATTGTAAAAGAAAGAAGCGGCGGCGTATGTGAACTCAGCGGCGAAACTGGAAATTTAAACTTCTACGAAGTAAAACCCACTTCAGGCAACCAACCCGAAAGAACGATTTTAATTTCGGACAAGGCTTTGGCTCAAATTGAAAAAAGAGAAGAACCCGACAGTGCGTATTGGGAAAGATATTTACCGACTTCTATGTGGAGTGAAGTCCCGGGCGTTCAAGTGGTTTCTTGGCGAATTTTAAATCGATTTCGCAATGAATCTTGGGCTGCTGATGCGTTGGAAATGATGTATTTGGACGAAGATGCCATCGAATGGGCAAAAGCGTCCGGGGATCATATGGGCGATGGAAATGTAGAACTACACAAAGATTCAAATGGAAATATTTTGCAAAATGGCGACACCGTAACTTTGATCAAAGATCTGGACGTGAAAGGTTCTTCCATTACAGCAAAAATCGGGACGGCCGTTAGAAATATCCGTTTGGTTCACGACAATGTGGAACAAATCGAAGGAAAAATAGAAGGTCAATCCATTGTGATTCTTACTAAATTTGTGAAGAAGTAGATTCAGAATTTGCTTTGGAAAACTTTCCAACCGATATAAAATTCAAATACAGCTGGCGAAAATACCAACAGCGTGTGCTCGATGAGTTGGATGCGCACATGGAAGACAACCATTTACACGTCGTTGCGCCGCCGGGTTCGGGGAAAACCGTTTTGGGTTTGGAGGTGATGCTGAGACTGGATAAACCGACACTTATTTTAACTCCAACGCTTGCAATAAGAAACCAATGGATTCAGCGTTTTTGCGAATTATTTCTTCAAACGGAAATTACGCCTGAGTGGATTTCCCGAGATATTCGCAATCCGAAATTTATCACCGTTTCGACTTATCAGGGATTGCATGCAGCTTGCAGTAATTCCAAAATTGAAGAAGAAGATTTTGAAGAGGAGGAAACCAATTCAGCAATTATTGAATCCAAAGCCAATGTCAATTTAGAAACGGTTGTAAAAGGTTTACAAAAACAAAAAATTGGCGTAATTATCGTTGACGAAGCCCATCATTTGAAAAATGAATGGTGGCAGACGCTCAATAAAATTAAAGACAGATTAAAACCTTGCATTCTTGGGCTCACTGCCACGCCTCCGTATGACGTGACACCTGCTGAATGGAACCGTTATATTACTTTAAACGGACCTGTCGATACGGAAATTTCTGTTCCGGAATTGATTGCTGAAGGTGATTTATGTCCGCATCAGGATTGTGTTTATTTTACTTTGCCAACCGAATTTGAGAATCAGAGAATTCTAGATTTCAGGTTAAATGCAGAAAGAATTTTTAAAGAAATCAAGAACGATGAAATTTTAATTCAAGCAATTGAAAATCATCCATTTTGGGTTAATCCCACTCAAAATCTGGATTGGATTTATGAGAATGTTTCATTTTATTCGGCTTCTTTGATTTTTCTAAATGATAATCAACGCATCATTCCCAAATCCCATTTAGAAGTCATTGGTGGGAAAGATTTTGAAATTCCATTTTTGAATTACCAATGGATGCAGGTTTTGTTGGAATTTTATTTGTTTCGAGAAAAAGAATATTTTGAAGAATTCAATGAACACAAACACCAAATCGAATCCAAACTTCGACGCGCTGGAATCATTGATAGAAATCAAATTAATTTTTATCAAAATCAGAAAATTTCTGGGTATTTAGCTTCAAGTATCAATAAATTAAATGGAATTAATGAAATCGTAAATTTTGAATATGAACATTTAGAGAAAGATTTACGAATGGTGATTCTTTCGGATTACATTCGAAAAGAGTTTTTGATTAATTCGGAATGTAATGATTTAGAATTAAATAAACTCGGAGTAATTCCCATTTTTGAAAAATTAAGAAGAAACAACCAAAACGATAAAAAAATAGGAGTTCTAACGGGCTCAATTATCATCATTCCAAAATCATCCTTAGAATCGTTTCAAACCAAATCCAAATTGTACGGAATTTCAGAGATCAAGTTTTCAACCTTACCCTTTGATGAAAATTATATTTTGATTTCTGTTACCGAACAAATCAAGCACAACATCGTCCACATTGTCACACAAATTTTTCAAAATGGAGAAATTGAAATTCTTGTTGGAACGAAATCTTTATTAGGAGAAGGTTGGGATGCGCCGGCAATAAATTCGCTTATTCTCGCAAGTTTCGTGGGTTCGTTTGTGATGTCAAATCAAATGCGTGGTCGTGCGATCCGTACTCAGAAAGACAATCCACAAAAAACTTCCAACATTTGGCATCTGGTAAGTTTAGATGCGACAGATGAATTTGGCGGGAGTGATTTGGAAGTTTTAAAACGTAGATTTCGGAGTTTTGTAGGAATTTCCTTTCGAGAAAATACAACGATTGAAAATGGAATCGCGCGATTAAATCTTCCCGATTATAAAGAATTTGCCCAAAGAAAAGATGAAATAAATGCCCAAATGTTTTCTCATGGAGCAGATCGCAAATCCCTTAAAGATAGATGGGAAATTGCTTTAGGGAAAGGCGTTAGTTTGGTTGAAGAAGTGAAAATTCCTTTCCCAAGCGAACGCAAATACCGTCAAATTACGGGCATGTATTACCAGAAAACACTTAGAAATTTTATTATTTCACTTGGAGTTGCGGCAGCGGGCTATATGGAATATGCGTTTCAGGTATTTTTGCGTTTGGTGAAAAACGTTCGCTCTATCAATGATTTGAATATACTTTTGGGTTTGGTGGTGGCTGGAGGCGTTTTGTATTTTGGCGGTCGCGCCTTTAAAGCCTTTCGTCTTTATATAAAATACCGCGATATTTCGGAGGATATTCATAACATTGGCGAAGCCTTAAAAAATTCACTCATTCGCAGCGGAGCCATTCACACAGAAGTTTCCAAATTAAAAGTGGTGACCGCCATGGATAAGGAAGGGTCGGTTTTTTGTCATTTGGAAGGTGGTTCCACTTTCGATAAATCCGTTTTTACAAATGCGCTTTATGAAATCGTTTCTCCGATTGATAATCCGCGCTATGTCATCGTTCGGAAATCGATGTTCAAAGGAATTGTTAAACAACAAGATTATCACGCCGTTCCTGAAATCATAGGACGAAGGAAAAAAGGAGCCGAATTTTTCGCTTCTCAATGGGGAAGTTTAGTAGGGAATTATTTTTTGGTTTACACAAGATCGATTGAAGGCAGAAAATTATTATTAAAATCCCGTTTAAAATCACTTTCCAATCAATTGGATTATGACGTCGAAAGACTAAATAAATGGACACATTGACAATTTAATCTAGAATTAATTCCAAAATAAAATCATCCATCACATACCCATTCCCGATGTCGAAAACACCTTCGTCTATTTTGACGAAACCCATTCGTTCATAAAATGAAATCGAATCCGTATTATGTTTATTTACATTTAGATAAATAGAATTTTTACCGTTTTGATTCGCTAATTCTATCGCGCGGTTCAGAAGCAATTTTCCAAAACCTTTTCCGCGGGTTTCGGCTTTCAGGTAAATTTTTGAAATATAAAGTTGATCAGATTCTATTTTGCAAACCAGATAACCAATTGGTTTTTCGTTATCCATCAACATTTCCCATGAAATTCCTTCCTCGATTTCCGAGCGAATTCTTTCGTCCGAATAAAACAAATCGAGCATATAATCAATCTGTTTCTGCGAAATGATTTTGATGTAATGTTCGTTCCAGATTTCTCGAGCGAGTTCTTGAACTATTGAGATTTGTTGAGAAGTTATAGTAGTCAGCTTCATATCCAAATAAATTGTCATTCAAAATTCTACATTTAAAATTTAATATTCAAATCTTCAAATTGTATATTTGTTCACGGGTTTCAAAAAAGCAACATGAAACCTGAAACATAAAACTTGAAACAAAAATCATCATGTACAGCGAAAAATTCCGGCAGCATTTGGCCAACCAGTTAACCGATTTGGAAAATCAGGGATTGTTTAAAAAAGAAAGAATCATCGCTTCGCCGCAAGCGGCTGAAATTACCTTGGAAAACGGAAGTAAATTATTGAATTTCTGTGCCAATAATTATCTGGGACTTTCCGATAATCCAGATGTCATCCAAGCTTCTCAATCTACGTTGGACAATCGTGGTTATGGAATGTCTTCGGTACGTTTTATTTGTGGCACCCAAGACATTCACAAAGAATTGGAAGCCCGCATTTCAAAATTCTTGGGTATGGAAGATACCATTTTGTATGCAGCTGCTTTTGATGCAAATGGAGGCGTATTTGAACCTTTGTTTACCGATCAAGATGCCATCATTTCAGACGAATTGAACCATGCGTCGATCATCGACGGCGTTCGTTTGTGCAAAGCGGCAAGGTACCGATACAAAAATAATGATATGGAAGATCTGGAAGTGCAATTAAAGGAAGCAGCTTCCAAAAATCACAGATTTACGATCATCGTTACCGATGGTGTTTTCTCAATGGATGGAATCGTTGCCAACTTGAAAGGTGTTTGTGATCTTGCTGAAAAATATGGTGCACTTGTGATGGTAGATGATTCACACGCCACAGGATTTATCGGGAAAACCGGAAAAGGAACGCATGAATATGCCGATGTGATGGGACGAGTGGACATCATTACTTCCACACTTGGAAAGGCTTTGGGTGGTGCAATGGGCGGATTTACTTCTGCCAAAAAAGAAGTAATCGAAATGCTTCGTCAGAAATCGAGACCTTATTTGTTTTCGAATTCTTTGGCACCGGGAATCGTTGGTGCAGCTTTAAAAGTTTTCGATATGTTGGAAACCAATACTTCGCTTCGTGACAAAGTGATGGAAAATGCTGAGTATTTCAGAACCAATATGAAAGCAGCCGGATTTGACATTCCCGATGGCGATGCGGCAATCGTTCCGGTGATGTTGTACGATGCGAAATTATCACAAGAAATGGCCGATAAACTATTGAATGAAGGAATTTATGTAATTGGATTTTTCTTCCCGGTTGTGCCTCGCGACAAAGCACGAATCCGTGTTCAGCTTTCGGCGGCGCATACACGAGAACATCTGGACAAAGCCATTTCAGCTTTTACGAAAGTCGGAAAAGAACTGGGTGTTATTTAATTTAGAATATTGAAAAAAATATCTCCTACCTGATCCATGATTAGGTAGGAGTTTTTTTTAGTCTCGTCCGCCAGGTGCGCCTACACTTTGACGTCTGGATCCTTCTTCAGGACGATTAGTTGCTGATTTAACCGGAGTTTCAGATGTAGGGCGTACATTAGAATTATTAGGTCGTTGGGGAGAAGTTGGTTTTAATTGCTCTTGATTGGATGATCGCCCAGCTTCTTTTCTTTTAATTTCTTCTTCCGAAATTTCATCACCCTTTTCATTTTCTTTTTCCTTCTTACCATTTAAAAGATCGAGAATTTCCTGTGCTTTTTTGGCTTCATCTGTATTTTGATAAGCCACTACAATTAATTCCAACGCTGAGATTAAATTCTCTCTCCCTTCTGTTTTCCCTATCGCCAATGCATTTAGCAATGAAAATTTTGCAATGATGGCTTCTGTCGGATACTTTTCCAAAGCTTCAACAGTTCTGGTTTTAACTTGGTCATAATCACCTGATTTGTATAATTCAAATGTTCCTTCATAGAACGCCAATGCTTCTTTTGTGGTAGGGGTAATGTAATCAACTTCAGGATTAAGAATGTATTCAGCATAAACTGAATTTGGATATTTGGTAAGGATCAAATTTTTAAATTCTTCTGTTTTGGCTGTATTTTCTTCTTTTAAATTAATTCTATAAATCTGATAGTAAGCTTGTGCTTCTGTTGATTGTTCCTTTGGTGGAGTAGAAACAAGATGTTCAAGTGTTTGGGTCGCAGTTTTAGCATTTTTAAATAAATCATAATAGCCGATTCCCAAAGAAAGTTCGGTGGTATCACGCTCAATTTTTAATTTATTTAATTCTACAGGACTTGTAGGAATTTGTTCCAGATAAAAGTCCAATTCATATCTTCTTGGATTTTGAGTATCTATTTGTCCCAGCATTTCCGCTTCTTGTTCTTCTAAACTTAGAGATCCTCCGGCAGAACTTCTCCAATTATCCGCTAAACGAGCATTGCCCCAAACTCTTTTGAATTCGTTTTGACCGTTTGCTTTCAAAGAAGTATTGTAGAAATAAAAATTACTTCCTCCGCCACCTTCATCAAATGAACTCCCAAAACCTGATCCTTTGGTTTGTGTTTGAAAAATAGTAGCTTCCTCCTCCATTTGTTTTTGGCGTTTGGCGTCTTCTATCTTCAATTTGGCAATATAGTCTCCAAAGAATTTGTCTTTTTCTTCAGGGCTCATATAGGCTAATTTCAAAATACTATCGTTTTTCTTTACCAAATAATATTTCTCCATTAAAGTTTTAAGCGAAGTACTTCTTTCGGTAATGCGGGCTATATCTTTGTCATAAGGTGCTACAGCCAACGCACTATCATAATATGCAGATGCGTGGACATAACTTCCATTGTCAAACTCCAAATCGGCATATCGTTCATAAGCCAAACCTCGTACATAAGGATCAGAAGCGGGTCCCACAAAACTTTCTTTTAAATATTTCCGTGCTTCCTCTGTTTTACCGGATTTTGCGGCAATATCTCCGATTGCATAAAGAAATTCATTTTTACGCGAAACATAATTTCCTTTTTTGGAAACATCGAGTAAATGATCTTTATACGAATTATAACTGTTCTTTTCAGGATCAAAATTGGCTGCGATTGCTAGTTGCGATTTCACTTCCATTTCAAATCCGGGTTTCATCTTATAAACGCGAGTAAAAGCCTCTCCTGCTTCATTTTGCATATTCAACCTTGAATACAATTGACCTTCAATGAAATGATACCGGGCTTTCCTTTTCTTATTTTTGGTATTTCTGATGGTTTGATCCAGCATCTCCAGCGCATCTTCATATTCGCCTTCTCTAATCAGATTTTCGGCATAATATTTAGAAAACTTTTCTTTCAGTTTCTTTTTATAACCATCATCTTTATTCAAGTTTTCCAAAAGCCTGTTTCCTTCAAATTGATTTCCTGTTTGAAAATGTGCCAAAGCAGTGTACAATCTTGCTTCGGGCGTAAATTCTTTATGAAAAGGAAGTTTTGTCTGAAGATAATTTAGTGCTTCAAGTGCCTCAAAACTTTTTCCGTTGTTATAACGTGCTTTACCTAAAATCAGATAAGCGCGCGTCATGGATTTGTTTCTTTCACGACCATCAATAAGCATGGAATGATTTTCAATGGCTTTCAAAGCCTTTTTTTCGACCAAATCAAATCCGGTTACGGCAGGTTGAGTATTGCTGCCCGAACTTCCGGGCCGATTATTAAAGTTTGAAATCTGTTGGTTGATATATTCTTCGTCAAATTCTGGCCGTACAATTTCAGGTCGTGGATCTACGGGAAGGATTTCTGAGTAATTATCCTGATAACTGATTTCAAGTTCATCAATCTTTTTGTCCATTTCTTCTTCCGCATTGAACAAAGTATTGAACCAGGCAGTTGTATTGTGGAAAGCTCTGTTTTTGGCCGAATCTCTTTTAACAGAACAGCTCACCAACAATCCCAAACATG
>JAEWHB010000164.1 GCA_023388015.1 Bacteroidota bacterium | reverse complement strand
AACAAAGGAATTAACCAAATATACTTCTCCATAAATCTTAATGCTTTAATCGGTTCAGGGACTGCACATCCACGTTATACACTTTTCTGTAAAACAGAATCATTATCGAAAGTCCGATTGCTACTTCGGCCGCTGCCACAACCATAATGAAAAGCACGAGCATCTGCCCGTCTATTCCGGCTTCGGTACCCAAATTTTTGGCTTGGTGCATTTTGGAAAACGCAACCAGCAAAAGATTGACGGAATTCAGCATAAGTTCCACACACATCAGCATGATGATGATATTTCTGCGGGTCATCACCCCGATCATCCCGATCGAGAAAAGCGCCAAAGACAGAAATAAATAGTAACTAATCGGTATCATATTTTAATTTTTTGGCTGGATGATGGAAGAGGGAAGCCTGAAGTTTTTTTGTATTCATTCAATACTTCGCTCAATCCTATTTTATCCTACCATTTCACTTTTTATATTTTTATTTAATCTAATTGACTTCCAATGTCCAATTTTAGCCTCCATTAATCCTTCACATGCAAATCTTCCGTCTTTTTGGACAGCAGAACAGCTCCGATCATAGCGCCGATAAACAGGATACTCGCCAGTTCAAATGGAATCACATAATCGGAATACAAGACAGAACCAAGACTTTCTGTTAACCCAATTTCGCCTTCAGCCAACATCGCCTGATTGCCTTCCTTTACATCGGACTGCCAGAAAATTCCAGCTGTCAATACGAAAAATAAAGCGGAAACAATTGCGCCAGACAATATGATAAAGGGTTTATTGAAACTCCTGTCTTCTTTATTTAAATTCATCAACATCACCACAAACAGGAACAAAACCATGATGGCTCCGCCATACACGATAATGTTTACAACCGCTAAAAACTGAGCGTTCAATAAAACATAATGTGCGCTGATGCTGAAAAAAGTTATAATCAGAAATAAAATAGAGTGAACCGGCCTTTTGGATGTTACCGTCAGGATTCCGCTCAGAAGCGTCAATCCGGCCAGAATGAAAAATAAAATCTCTGCAGTTCCCATACTTTAGTTTGATTTTTTAGGATGTGGAATCAATAAATCTTCTTTACCGTAGATGAAATCTTTTCTTTGATAACTCGCCGGGGTTACGGTTTGCGAAAGGTAAACCGCATCTTTCGGACAGGCTTCCTCACAGAATCCGCAAAAAATGCAGCGCAGCATATTGATTTCATATTTGGCCGCGTATTTTTCTTCTCGATACAAATGTTCTTCGCCCGGCAAACGTTCCGCAGCTTCCATAGTGATAGCTTCTGCAGGGCAGGCGAGCGCACAAAGTCCGCAAGCTGTACAATTTTCACGACCTTCTTCGTCACGGTTCAAGACGTGTACACCCCGGAATACCGAACTGAAAGGACGTTGTTTTTCGGGATAACTCACGGTCACTTTTTTCATGAAAAAGTGTTTCAGCGTAATCCACATTCCCTTTGCGATCGCAATCAGATAGAGGCGCTCCCAGAAATTCATCGGGCTGCGGTCTACTTGTTTTGATCTGTTTGTAAGAAGTTCCATTCTTCTTTTATTTTTTAATTATTTAATAATAAAATTACCAATCCTGTAATCAACATATTTACAAGTGCCAGTGGCAACAATGTTTTCCATCCCAAATCCATCAATTGGTCGTAACGGAACCTTGGGATTGTCCACCTTACCCACATAAAGACAAATATGAAGAAACATGCTTTTGCAAATAAAGTCAGGAAGTGCAAAATCGCCATTGTATTCATTCCCAGACTTTCGGTCAATTCGGCATCATTAACAAACGGAATATCATATCCGCCAAAATAAAACGTAGCGATCAGCACCGAACTGATGAAAATATTGATGTATTCCGCGAAAAGGAAAAATCCGAGTTTCATGGAAGAATATTCCGAATGGTAACCACCGATCAATTCGTTTTCCGCTTCGGGTAAGTCAAAAGGTGTACGGTTGGTTTCTGCAAAAGCACATACCAAAAATATGATAAACCCAATGGGTTGGAGAATGATGTTCCAATATCCGTCCATTTGTCCTTCCACAATTCCGTTCAATCTCAGGGTTCCGCTGATCATTAAAATCGTAATCAAAGCAAGACCCATGGGTAATTCGTAAGAAATAATCTGTGAAGCGGCACGAAGTCCACCCATCAGCGACCATTTGTTGTTGGAAGCCCAGGAACCTAACATAATTCCGTAAACACCCAAACTCAAAACCCCCAAAATGTATAAAAATCCAACATTGATATCGGCAATCTGCGGAATGATGACAGAATCTCCCCACTCAAAAGGCGTGGACCAGGGAATCACGGCACCTGTCATACATGCCAAGATCATGGCAAGTGTCGGCCCGAGTATAAACAAGAATTTTTCGGCATGACGAGGTGTGATTTCTTCTTTGAAGAAAAGTTTTCCACCATCGGCCAGCGGTTGCAACAATCCACCCCAACCGGCACGATCAGGACCGCGTCTGTCCTGAATATAAGCCGCAACTTTACGTTCGGCCCAGGTTGAATACATGGCCACAACCAATGCAAAACCTATCATCGCGCCACTTAAAGCTGCTTTTTCACCAATTAAACTCCAAAATTCCGGGTTCATACTTTCTTTTTATTAGTATCAAGTATTGGGTATCAAGTATTAAGATAACCAACTACTATATTTTAATTCTTATATCTTGTGTCTTCCTACTTTCGTCCAAATTATTCTTTAATAATTAAATAAAGTGAACTTTCATCTTCTGACATCCAACTTCCATCACTCTTTATAATCCAAACTGGTCGGCGGACGATTGATTTTACTCAAATCTTTTTCCGGTTCGTTCACTTCACTTACATCGTGAATATTCAGCAATAATTTCGGATCACGTCCTTTCATCACATTTTTAAAAGTTTCGTTGGGTGTAATAGTTCCGACTTTTCCGGCATAATGCCCCTGACGAATTACCGAATCTCTTGCAACGAGTGAAGGTTGCTCAATCACCCAATCTTTTGTTTCTTTTTTATCGTAACGACAAGTATTGCAAATCCAGTCTTCTACTTCATTCCATTCGTTTTTGCGGGAGGTCACTCGGAAAACTTCATCGCCACGGTACCAAACCTGCGCTTTCCCCGAACAAGTCGGACAGTCTCTGTGCGCATCTACGGGTTTCAGGAACCAAACACGATTTTTGAATCGGAAAGTTTTATCGGTCAAAGCTCCCACCGGACAAACATCAATAACGTTCCCGATGAATTCGTTGTCCAATGATTTCCCTAAATAAGTCGAAATTTCTGCATGATCTCCACGGAACATTACGCCGTGCTCACGTTTTCCGGTGATTTGATCGGCTAGTTTCACACAACGGTAGCACAAAATACAACGGTTCATGTGCAACTGAATTTTATCGCCGATGTCTTCCGGCTCAAAAGTTCTGCGTTTGAATTCGTAGCGGGTTTCTTCCTTTCCGTGTTCGTAGCTGAGATCCTGCAATTTACATTCGCCCGCCTGATCACAAACCGGACAGTCCAGCGGATGGTTAATCAGTAAAAATTCAACCACACCTTCTCTTGCTGTCAGTGCACGTTCAGAAGTTGTATTTCCAACCACCATTCCGTCCATAACTGTGGTTCGGCATGAAGCCATCAGTTTGGGCATTGGGCGGGGATCTGCTTCACTTCCTTTGGTTACTTCCACCATACAGGTACGGCAATTTCCGCCGGTATTATCCAGTTTACTGTAATAACACATGGCAGGAGGTGCCACTTCCTTTCCGATCATACGTGCGGCCTGTAGAATGGTTGTTCCGGCCGGCACCTGAATCGGGTGCCCGTCAATGGTTACGGTAAACAGAGGCGTTTCATTTATTTCTGACATAATTAAGCCTGTTCATTAATTTCCAAGGGATCGGCATATCCGGCCAATCCATAATTTCTCGTCAGGCACTCCTCCGGATTCAGAACGTGCCATTCAAACTCATCTCTGAAATGTCTGATAGCGGCTGCAACCGGCCAGGCTGCGGCATCGCCCAACGGACAAATCGTATTTCCCTCAATCTTTCTCTGAATATCCCAAAGTAAATCGATGTCAGACATTTTTCCTTGTCCTTCGTCAATTCGCTTCAAGATTTTTTCCATCCAGCCGGTTCCTTCACGACAAGGCGAACATTGTCCGCAACTTTCGTGACGATAAAATCTGGCCAAAGTATAAGTGTGGTACACAACGTCCTGGTCTTCGTCCAAAACGATGAATCCGCCTGAACCCATCATGGTTCCGGTTGCGAATCCGCCGTCGGCCAGCGACTCATAGTTCATGTATCTTGGTTTTCCTTCTGCTGTTGTCAATAATAAATTGGCAGGCAAAATCGGAACGGAACTTCCGCCCGGAATACAGGCTTTCAGTCTTTTTCCGTTCGGGATGCCGCCACAGAATTCATCGGAAAAAATAAATTCTTCCACCGTTTGGGTCATATCGATTTCATAAACGCCCGGTTTGTTAATGTTTCCGCAGGCAGAAATCAATTTGGTTCCGGTGGAACGACCCACCCCGATTTTGGCGTATTCGGCTCCGGTCATATCAATAATCGGAACAACTGCCGCAATGGATTCGACATTATTTACCACCGTTGGTCTTCCCCAAAGTCCTTTTACGGCTGGGAAAGGCGGTTTGATTCTCGGATTTCCTCTTTTTCCTTCAAGTGATTCAAGCAAAGCGGTTTCTTCGCCACAGATATAGGCTCCGGCTCCGCGCTGAACATAAATCTCCAGGTCAAATCCGGTTCCTTTGATGTCTTTTCCAAGCCATCCGTTTGCTTTTGCTTCGGCAATGGCTTCTTCCAGGATTTCTGCAATCCAGGCAAATTCACCACGGATGTAGATATAGGACATATTACTTCCCAGACAGAAAGAGGAGATAATCATTCCTTCAATCAGTAAATGCGGAAGGAATTCCATCAGGTAACGGTCTTTGAAAGTTCCCGGTTCTGATTCGTCGGCATTTACCACCAAATGGCGTGGAATACCTTCTGGTTTTGCGAGGAAACTCCATTTCATTCCGGTTGGGAAACCTGCA
>JAEWHB010000133.1 GCA_023388015.1 Bacteroidota bacterium | reverse complement strand
TGGTTGTTTCACTTGGACAATTTGATCCACCGTTTAATGTATAATTTCCTGTTGCATTGTTTTGCACCAAATGCCATGTACTTCCTTGAAAGCATTGTGTTTTTGCCTGATCAAAAACTGTAATGTCTACTTGGTTTTCGTTAATGCCATCAACCGAAACATCTGTGATAGTCCAGTCGCCTCGCATCATTTTTTCATTGTCCGCAACTAATTTTGTGTTGGTACACGAAGCAATAAAAAGAAAAGAAGCCAAACATGCGAACATGAAGTTTTTGGCTGCATTCATTTTAATGCCGAATCGGAATTCGTTAATTTTAGATTTCATAGTTTATAATTTTTAATTAAAATTCAGTAAAAAACGACCTTTATAAATTCGATTTAAGCGCATTTCTTTAAAATTACGACTTATTCTATCGACTATAAAAATAATTAATTATTTGGTTTAATTTTCGTTTTTGCTGATCTGATAGATGACTGACGAATAGTTTCCTGAAAAAATTCCGGCCAAATTTGACAAGGTTCCAATAATTATCGCTCTTAAAAAGCCTAAACTGTTTTGCTTGTATTTTTCAGAAAGTAAACTCACGTAGTAGCTATCAAACCATAACGGATACTGTTTTTCAATTTTCATACCAAAACTGTTAAAAAGCTTTTGCATACTGTCGGGAGAGAAATGCCAAATATGTCGCGGTACGTCATATGCCGCCCAATAATTTTTATAAAATTTAGCATCAAAAGATAAATGGTTGGGAACGGCAATGTAAATTTTGCCTCCCGGATTTAATTTTGATTTGAGCTCTTCCAGAAATTCGAAGAGATTGGGAATATGTTCCAAAACATGCCATAAAGTGATGATGTCAAATTTTTGATTCAGTTGGTCAATTGGTTTATCGGTAATGGATTCCTCGCTTAATTTCTCCCGGGCAATTTTCAGCGCTTTCGGGTTAGGTTCTGCGCCAAAGACTTTTAATTTCTTTGTTTTTGCATAAACCAAAAAGTCGCCGGTTCCACATCCGTAATCCAAAATATTTTTATTGGGAGTGGCATCTTGAAGTTTGGAAAATTTATAACTGAGATTGTGATTTTTCACAAATTTGTAGATTCTGTCCATCAACGTTTTTTCCGAATCTGTATGTGAAATATAGTTCTCACTTTCGTAATAATTTGATAAACTTTCAAAAGGCTGCGGATGCGTTTCCAAATATCCAAAGTATTCATTTTCTTGCAGCCAAAACTCCTCGCCTGTGAGAAAATAATCTTTTAACTCAAGCGTAAACTTACTTGAAACTCTTTCTGGATCAGGGTTTTTCTTCATAGTTTCACGTGGAACATATTCTTTATCTTCCCATAAATATAAGTAGAATACTGATGTCTGATGGGGAAACTCCGCTGATACGGGAAGCATGTGCTATCGTTTCAGGGCGCAACTTCTCAAATTTTTGCCGGGCTTCGGTTGAGATGGATTTTAATTGCGAATAATCGAAATCTTTTGGAATTTTAAGATTTTCCAATCGTTTTAATTTGTCTGCATTGTCCTTTTCTTTTTGAATATATCCCCTGTATTTTAATTGTACTTCGGCTTGCTCAATCTCTTCTTCATCTAATTCATGGGTGGTAATAAAGTCTTTCACACGGTCAATTTTGGTCAAGTCTTCCATGAGAATTTCAGGTCTTGTAACTACCGAAACCATCTTCACGCTTTGCGTAATTGGCGAACCATTTCCGGCTTTAATAGCCTCATTAATTTCAGCAGGTAGTATAGATTCCGTTTCAAAATAATTTACAAAACGTCTGGCTTTTTCAAACTTCTCCTCTACTCTTTTCAGGCGTTTCTCCGACGCCAAACCTATTTCATGCGACATAGGCGTGAGTCGCTCATCTGCATTATCCTGACGTAACAAAATACGGTATTCCGCGCGAGAAGTAAACATGCGATACGGCTCTTCGGTTCCTTTTGTAATCAAGTCGTCAATCAAAACACCTATGTAAGCTTCATTTCTTTTCAGAATGAAAGGCTCTTTTTCATTTAATTTAAGATGCGCATTAATTCCGGCCATCAAACCTTGGCTGGCAGCTTCTTCGTAACCTGTTGTTCCGTTGATTTGTCCGGCAAAATAAAGATTATCAATCAGCTTGGTTTCCAAAGTATGTTTCAATTGGGTAGGCGGAAAATAATCGTATTCAATCGCATAGCCGGGACGGAAAATTTTCGCCTTTTCAAAACCCGGAACAGAGCGCAATGCTTTTACCTGAACCTCATCAGGAAGAGACGTAGAGAATCCGTTTACATAATATTCGATCGTTTTCCAACCTTCCGGTTCGGCAAAAATCTGATGTCTTTCCCGTTCTGCGAATCGGTTTATTTTATCTTCAATGGAAGGGCAATATCTGGGGCCTGTACTTTGAATGGCGCCGTTAAACATAGGCGAGCGGTCAAAGCCCTCACGTAATAAATCGTGTACTTCAGGATTTGTATAAGTGATCCAGCAACTGCGCTGATTGGTTAGTTTAGGTGTTTGGGTAAACGAGAATCTTTGTGGGTTTTCGTCCCCTTTTTGTTCTTCCATTTTAGAAAAATCCAAAGTTCTTCCGTCCACTCTCGGAGGTGTTCCGGTTTTCATTCGTCCTGATTCAAACCCTATATTTACCAATTGTTCCGTAATACCGGTAGCTGCTTTTTCGCCCATTCTTCCACCACCAAATTGTTTTTCACCAATGTGAATCAATCCGTTTAAAAAAGTTCCATTGGTAAGAATTACCGCTTTTGAGCGTATGTTCATTCCCATACCGGTTTTTACGCCTACTACCTTATTTGCTTCGATCAAAAGACCTTTTACCATATCCTGAAAGAAATCTACATTTGGATTTGCTTCGAGCGCAAGACGCCATTCTTCTGCAAATCTCATTCGGTCTGATTGAGCGCGCGGACTCCACATGGCTGGCCCTTTGGAAAGGTTAAGCATTTTAAATTGGATCATGGTGGTATCTGTTATGATGCCCGACATCCCGCCGAGTGCATCAATTTCGCGTACAATCTGCCCTTTTGCAATTCCGCCCATTGCAGGATTACAAGACATTTGAGCAATAGACTGTAAGTTCATGGTGATCAATAAGGTTTTTGAACCCATATTAGCCGCAGCGGCAGCTGCTTCTGCTCCTGCGTGACCACCTCCAACCACAATTATATCGTATTCGTTTAAATACATTTTCGTCTAAATTTATTGTATTGTTCCACGTGGAACATTAATTTATTTCTTCAAAAAATGAGAGATATTTATCTTCTGCATTCCGCATTTCTTTTGCCTCTTCGTCGCTTTGATCCTTATAATTCATAAAATGTAAAATCCCATGAATCATAACACGCGCCATTTCTTTTTCAAAACTTACCTGATTCTCAATTGCATTTTCACGAATCCTATCAATGCTGATATAGATATCGCCCGACAAAGATTTGCCTTCTGAATATTGAAATCCGATTACATCTGTATAATAATCGTGTTGTAAATATTCAATGTTGATTTGAAGCAGATATTCATCGTCACAAAAAATATAATTGATTTCATCTGTTTCGAAATTTTCTTTTCTTACTGCCGAAGAAATCCATTCTTTCCAAAGCTCTTCGTTCGGAATTAAAAAATCTGTTTCGTAAAAAATTGCAATCATTTTGCAAATTTAAAACCAAAATCCGAGAGATACATTGAACATGCCTGATTTTGTGTTCGGTGAATAAGTCCACAAGCCTATAATGGGTCCTAAAGGACTGTCATATCCATAACCCAAGCCATACCCTACGTATTTATATTCGAACAATTGCAAGTCATTAAAATCGTCCTCTATATTAGCTATGTTTATTAACCCCGATAAGTAATGATTTTTCAAAATACGGCCTTGCAATCTGGAGCCTAAAACCATCACATTGTCACCGGAAGCAGACCAAAATGGAAGGCCGTAAAACCGGGAATAGGTCATAAATTGCTGTTCAACATATCCGCCAAGAGTGAATTTTTGTGAACGCGCCGGGAAATTACTTAAATAAGCACCAAACTCGCCGAAACCTTTTACAGAAAGCCATGAATTTATGGATTTATTGCCCTCTATATTGGTTGTTACCACCGAAGTTTCATTGAAATCATCAGCATTTGAACTAAATAAATATTTAAAAGTTCCGCTAAATTTTAAGCCTTGCCGAGGAAAATTTGGATTGTCCAAATTATCGCCTTTGATATAACCATAAGCGCTTAAAAAATAACTGTTTTCGATTCTTCTATTGGGATCAGATGCAGGTAAATTATTTGTTTTAATGTCCAGATATTTGTGTTCTACTCCACCCCCAAGGGCATACTTTTCAAATAATGTTGATTGAATATAAGCTTGATTTATAAATTCATCGAATTTATAGAGATAAGAAACATCTTGATTTCCGTACGTGTAATCTCTAACTTTAGCATCACTGTCAAATTGTTTATAACCTGAGTAAATACCAAAACTCGGATATAATCCATTGTCAACATAATAATTGAATTCATACCTGGGAAAATCCCCCAAAACCAAATCTGCAGAAAGCGTAGAATTGTCAAAAAGAAAATGTTTACTTGTGAAATTCACCAAAAGTCCTGTTTTGAATAAATCATCATAATGCAAACCAAATTTTACAGATTGTTTCGAAGCATTTTCTCTCAGAAAAATCAAAAGTGTTTTGTGGCCTTGGTCATTTTCTTTGATCCGATAATAAATTTTATTGAAATTGCCAGATGAATAAAGCGATTTGATGCCAGAACGAATGTTTTCGTAACTCACCAGATGAGGTGGATTAATGCCGAGTTTTCCTTTTATATATGAACGGTTATAGTTTTCCAATCCATTGATTTCCAAATCGGTAATCAGCACATATTCATTAGTTTCAATTGTTTGATGTTGGATTTCAGGTTTTCCCTGCAAACGAGCGATTTCTTGAAGTTGCGCATAAACTTGCTCTGCTGCAACAACTCCGGCAGTGATGATTTGGTCTTTCTGGTCAAAACTCGTCACCGAATATCCAACCAAATCAGGCCGAATGCTCAAATCCACTAGTTCACTTTGTTCTTTTGATTTTTCTGCAATATTATACGAAATGATTTGTTCGATTACTTTGGTAGCAGAGTTTAATTGATCCTGATCCAACAAACCTTCTTGTAAATCAATTCCAATGATGTAATCGGCACCCAAATCAATTACTTCCTGCACCGGATAATTATTCCTAACTCCACCATCAATGTACATTTCTCCGTTAATGTAAACCGGTTCCAAAAGCGTCGGATAAGCACCACTTGCCGTCACAACCTGCGGTAAATAACCTTCGTGAAATACGACCGACTCACCGTTGCTCAGCTTAGTAGCAACACAAACAAAGGGAATTGGAAGTTCGTTGAAATTATTGATGTCATGCACATGTCTAAACAGATAAGTAAGTTCGTCAGAAGTTCCTTGTCCGCTTGAAATAGCATTGGGGAAACCCAATCTGAAATTATCAAAAGGAAGTTCAAGTATGTACTTCTCGCGATAGGATTTATCAAAAAAAGGAAGCTCTTTTCTTGATTTTTCATTCATAATCAAACTGTTCAAATCCAGCGAGTACATGATTTCTTCAAGTTCTTCAGCCGAATACCCCGAAGCATAAAGTCCGCCTATGATGGCGCCAATACTGGTTCCGCCTATATAATCAATTTTCACGCCTGCTGCTTCGATTACTTTTAGCGCTCCGATGTGGGCATAACCTTTCGCGCCACCACCGCTCAAAACCACACCGACTTTTGGGCGTTTGTCTTGGGCAGAAAGTTGGCAGAGAGAAAAGAGAAAGACAAAAATCAAAAATGAAATTTTTCGTTTCATAGACCGCAAATGTACAACAATGTCAATGATTTATATCTGTTAAAAACCTTGAAGGATTTTGCCTAAATGTTATATTTTTGAAAAAAATTAGCAATGAAAGTAGCAGTTGTGGGTGCAACCGGAATGGTTGGAAGTGTAATGTTAAAAGTATTGGAAGAAAGAAATTTTCCTTTGACCGAACTAATTCCTGTCGCATCAGAAAGATCGGTCGGTAAGAAAATTCATTTCAAAGAAAAGGAATACACCATCGTTTCCATGCAGGATGCGATCAATATGCAACCCGAAATCGCGCTTTTTTCTGCCGGTGGTGAAACTTCCAAACAATGGGCGCCGGAATTTGCAAAAGTAGGCACTACTGTGATAGATAATTCTTCTGCCTGGCGGATGGAACCCCATATTCCACTCATCGTTCCCGAAATCAATGCAAATTCTCTGACTACTGAAAATAAAATTATTGCCAATCCAAATTGTTCCACGATTCAACTTGTGATGGTTCTGAATCCGTTGAACAAGAAATATGATATCAAACGTGTGGTTGTTTCTACTTATCAATCCGTTACAGGAACGGGAATGGAAGCCGTTGAGCAATTAAATGGTGAAATTGCCGGAACCCATCCGAAGATGAAATATCCTTATCAAATTTTCAAAAATGCCTTGCCACATTGTGACAGTTTTGACGAAATGGGCTACACAAAAGAAGAGCTGAAACTTACCCGCGAAACACAGAAAATTCTCAACGATAAAACCATTGCGCTGACCGCGACAGCAGTGCGCGTTCCGGTTCAGGGTGGACATTCTGAATCCGTTAATATTGAATTTCATAATCCATATGACGAATCGGAAATAAGAAAAATTTTACACGAAACGCCCGGAGTAGTTTTACAGGATAATCCCGAAACCAACACTTATCCGATGCCTTTGTATGCCGAAGGAAAAGACGATGTTTTTGTGGGAAGAATCCGGAGGGATTTATCTCAGCCAAACTCACTGAATATGTGGATTGTAGCCGATAATTTAAGAAAAGGAGCTGCTACTAATACGGTTCAGATTGCAGAATATTTGGTGGCGAATAATTTGGTAAGCAAGCAAACTTTAGCCTGAGTTCATGCAAATTGAAAGCGCACAAAACCTCAAAATCAAAAACCTGCTGAAACTTCAGGAAAAGTCCCGCGAACGCAAAAAACAAGGATTTTTCGTGGTGGAAGGTGTACAGGAAAATCGTTTGGCGATGGAATCCGGATTTGTACCGGAAGAATTTTTCATCTGTGAAAATATTTTTAGTGAGGAATTGGAATTGTCTCGTTTTAAAAAATCTTTCGTCTCCCCTGCCCTTTTCGGGAAAATTGCATACCGCGGAAGCACTGGCGGAATTTTGGGCGTTTATAAAATTCATAATAATTCTTTAGAAGAAATTAAATTAAAAGAGAATCCCTTAATAGTGGTTTTGGAAGCGGTTGAAAAACCCGGGAATCTTGGAGCCGTTCTGCGAACTTGCGATGGCGCCGGTGTGGATTTGCTCGTGGTTTGCGATCCGCTTGTCGATTTTTTCAATCCAAATGTAATTCGAAGCAGCGTCGGAACTATTTTTACAAATCAAGTGGTTTCAGCCGAAAAACAGGAAGTACTGAATTGGCTTAAAAAAAATAAAATTCAGATTATTTCTACTTTTCTTCGGGACGAAACCCAAAGTTTATACGACACAGATTTTACAAAAAGTTCTGCCATCATTTTGGGAACGGAAGCTTTTGGTCTGACTGATTTTTGGGCAGACAATTCCAACGCATTAATAAAAATTCCGATGAACGGAAAAGTCGATTCGCTAAATGTCAGCAACGCGACCGCCATCTGTATTTACGAAGCATTGCGTCAAAGAAGCTGAATTTTTTAAAATTTAACAGTTTTGGACGAAAAAACGGCCTTTACAAATTGAATTTCCCGAAAGATTTATTCAAAAACCTGATTAAGGACGTCCAAAGATTTTGGGTGGCGGAAATCGGAAATATGAAGCTCAAAGTATCGGATTATTGTCGTTAAAAGCGATTTTCTTTGTAGTTGGTTGAAATTATTTTCGTTTTGCTGAAAAAATTCCAGAAATACGAGTTTTTCAAAACTTTGAAGTTCCGATTCGGAAATATAAAATTCTGAAGGAATTTCTTCGGAAGAAACGCCGTTGGTCAAATCGAAATATTTCGCACCCGATTTCAGGTTCGGATAAAATCCCAGGTATTTTGTAAGATTAATCAGAAACCACAAATGAAAATCGGCATAACTCGTTTCTTTTTGGTCAAATCCGATTAAAGAATTTTTCAGAAAATGAAACAACGCCGGATTGGCTTCCTCTTCTTTGAGAACTGAATTGAGAATTTCTGTCAGAAAAAGTGCGATTGTTGTTTTGGCCGGCGATTGATAAATTGAAATGTAATGATGAATTTGCGAAATTTCCTTAAAGTAGAAAAGTTGGTGCGCATTTCTATCGTCAAAAATAATTTCAATCTGATTCAGCGGAATGAAAAGTGCATTTTTCTTATTTTTCCCCGAATAAACCGATTTGGCGATGAAAGATTTCAAACCGGAAGATTCGGTATAAACTTTTATAATTTTTCCTGAATCTCCGTATTTGAGCGATGAAAGAACAATTCCCCGGGTTTTGACAATCATTTTAGCGTACGATTGCGATTTTGGTTTGTTTATTTTCGGAACCATCTCGGTTGGTCATCAGGACCAAATAAATTCCCGAGGCAACAGGTTTTCCTTTCATGTTTTTGGTATTCCATTTGGCCACTCCACCTGAAGCTCTGGTCTTGTAAATCAGATTTCCCACCACATCTACAATCCGTACATCGGCGTCATTTGGAAGACCTTTTATGGTGACGTCGCCGTTGAATCCCGGACGAACAGGATTTGGATAAGAATAAACATCTCCAAATGAATCACCGATTTCCACGACATCACTTCGATAAGCCACTACACCTTTGTCCGTAGCAAAATAGACAACACCGGTAATATTTTCTACTTCGATATCGTTTACTTTATTGGAAGGAAGTGGTGAATTTTGTGCTGTAAAATGGAAAATAGTTTGGGTTCCATCTTCAGAGAAGCAATAAACACCTCCTGTTTCGGTCGCGATCCATTTTTGGTTGGCTCCGTCAATTTCTATGTCATTTATTTGAACATCGGTAAGTACCGCTTCAGGAATTCCGTTTTGTTCGATGATTACAGGATCTGCTTGGAATGAACCGGATTGAACTGATTCGATAGGATTGTATAGAACCCTTAAACCCAAAGTTGTTCCAATCCAAAGAATTCCGTTTTGATCAATTGCCCCTGAAATTACTTCGCTTGATGGGAGATTTCCCGAATTGGACGAAGCATCAATCGTATATACGTTCTGCATGTCTGTAACCTTGAGCCCGCTATTACTACGTGGCAAAGGCAAAAATCCATATCCCTGATACACAAACGGCTTTCTCGCTCCCGCACTACCGGCTGCTCCTAAATCAACAGAAGTCCAGTTGCCGGAAGGTGACATTTTGTGAAGAAATGTTTTCGAATTGGGATCTGCATATGATTGTCCCACCCATAAATGTCCTTCTTCGTCCATGTAGCTTCCACCAATTCTTTCCCTGAATTTCAATCCACTGTTGGTTGAATTATAATGTTCAACCATTTGTCCGTTTTTAAATTTGAACATTCCTATGAGCAGATCTGTGTATGGAACGCCCTGAGGTGTCCAATATAATTGTTCAAACCAACTTGAAACAAAGATTTCAGTTGAGTCTTGGAGGTTAACCTCAATGTCAATGATATCTTTTGCACCCAACATATCTTCAGAAGTGTTATGAATCCATTTTTCACTGTTGAAATGATAAAAACCGTCGGCATTTTGCTGAGGTGTATTGAAGTTGTTGAGTCCACCGGGAGCAATCCAAATCTGTTTCTCATAAGCTGTGATAGCCCATGATTTGTTATTATAGGGTCCATCTGGAGCAATTTCATTTAATCCGTTTACAAGGCCGAATAATGAAGATCCACCATAGGTTATATTCCCAATTTTTAATCCGGTATTTAAATTTTGAGTAAAAGAAACAGTTTCTATGACAGCAAAACCTTCGTTATAATTTGTAACGCTGTTGGGCTGTGTAATGCTTAAAACATTTCCATTGACGCTCAGATCACGTAATCCCGGGAAGTTCCCAAAAGAAGTCCAGTTGCTGCCGTCAAAACGATAGACATTTCCATTTGTGGAAGCCAATAAATTATTCTGGAAAACAACGATTTGTTGAAATGGTGTAGTAGGCATTCCCTCTGGTTGTTGCCAAGAAACGAAATTGGCAATAAATTCATTCAGTGGGTGAGAAAAAATCCCTTTGTCACTTGCCGCATAAATAACCCCATCCAAAACCGCAGATTCCTTCACTCCGAAATAAACTCCGGTCTGAGAAAAATAAGTGGTTTCCATAAATTCAAACTCTTCCAGACTGAAAGTCGCCAGTCCAAATTCTCCTGAAATAACGGCCGTTGTCTGATACGGAAAAATATGATTCACAATTTTGCTTCCGGTATAGGATTGGTGAAGCGGAATTTCCAGTAAATTATGGTTTTCATCCGGACCGAGCATGTCCATCTCCCCTCTTTCATATCCGACAAGCAAAAGCTCAAGCTCAGGACTGTAGCTGAACGCTGAAACGCCCACATCATTTAGGTCATTGACCTTCGAAATTTTCTCCATTTCGCCCGAATTGGGATCATAAGAAAACAAACCATTTTCAGCACTGCAAAATATAAATCCGTTTATTTCCCAAATATGTTTGATGTTGTTATAGGAGAAATGATCTTCCCACCGCGTTGTGTTGTTCTGGGCCAGACAAAAAAAGGCAGGGCAAATCAAAAAAATCCACCGAAACAAGATGGGAAAGCAAACCGGTTTTTGTTGAACCATAACTGAAAAGTATTTTTGAAACGAACGATTTTCAAGCATATTTAGTATAAAAACCTTAGAAGTTTTGTTTAACCATGTATTTGTCATAAAACGCTTTGATATGACCGACAGCCTCTTCAGGCGTATCTACCAGACGATAAAGCTCAAAGTCTTTCTCGCTGATATTTCCCGCCGTCAAAACCGTTTCTTTTAACCAATCAATCAAACCCGACCAAAATTTTGTCCCAACCAAAACAATGGGGAACCGCCCTGTTTTATTGGTTTGGATAAGCGTTAGAGCTTCAAATAATTCATCAAGCGTTCCGAGCCCACCAGGCAGAACAATAAAGCCTTGGGCATATTTTACAAACATCACTTTACGAGCAAAGAAATAATCGAAATTAATGCTGAAATCATGATCCACATATTTGTTGAGTCCGGTTTCAAAAGGAAGCCTTATGCCTATTCCCACCGATTTTCCTCCGCCTCTCTGTGCGCCGCTATTGGCAGCTTCCATTATTCCGGGTCCGCCACCTGTGATCACTCCAAATCCAAGTTGCGTAAGTTGAAAGGCAATTTCTTCGGCCATTTTATAGTATTCGGAATCAACCTGTGTCCTTGCCGAACCAAAAAGCGAAACGCTCGGTCCTATTTTGGCCATGATCTCGTAGCCGTGAACAAATTCCGACATGATTTTAAACAGCGCCCAGGAGTCGTTTGATTTGACTTCGTTCCAAGTTTTGGGAACCAATTTTTCCCTGATTCTGTCGCTTTCTTCTTTCTCGCTCATTTCTCTTTTTTTATAATTTAATGGGAATCAAATCCCTGTATTTTTCAGAAAATAAAAATCCTTTTACAATTGAATCCACGCCTTCATCGTGCTCAACGGGAATCATTCTTTCACGGATCATTTGCGGCGTTTTTATCTGGTGATTTAGTTCATAATAACCATAACCCAGACAAATTCCTTTTTCAATCCAAACAAATGAATTCTCACCGATTTTTCTTCCGTTTCCGGTCATCAGAAAACTCTTGTTGTCCAAATTAATTTTCTCTAGAAACGCATCCACACGTTCATTATAAGACTGGTTGCTTTCTTCTCCCACACAAGCGCCATGGCACTCCCCGATTTCGTAACTGAAACAATTTTCATTACATTTTGAAATGCCGTTCAGAAGCGGACAGAGTTCAAATTCTTCCGTTACCAGCGATAATAAATTCTGAGCAAAAGGAAGGCTTGTCATCCGAAAAACGCCGTTTCCTTTTACTTCTCTGGATTTTTCAATATAAAGGGTTTTGTAGCCGTTTTTTTCGCCTAGACAAATCATATAGGGAAAACTGATTTTCTTCGAACGCTCGTTAAAGGTAGGCTTTAAACGTTTCAGTTCGTGATTTTCTTTGATCCAGGAGATGAGTTCGTTTCCGGTTATTTCATATTTTACACTTTCCAAAACCATTCTCAGACGGTTGCTCAGGGCATTTTTTCCGGTAAGAACTTTTCTGATGCTCTGCGAAATATTATGTGATCGAGACAGATAAACAACGTCTTTATTTTGATTAAAAACATAAAACATCCCGATCGCATTCGGTGCATCATTGTAGAATTCCGAAAACCGATCCGATGAAGTTTTGGTTTCACTCGAAATTTCATTTTTGGAAATATCTTTTAAAAAATCTTTGTCAAGCAAAAGCTTAAAAATTTCAAGTGTTGCCCGCGCGTCTCCCGCAGCCCTATGCCGGTCTGAAACCGGAATTCCTAATTCCTTACTGAGTTTTCCAAGTGAATAAGAAGTAGCTTCCGGAAAATATCTCTCGGAAAGTGGAACCGTATCAATGGTTTCACGGTAATATGTATATCCGAACTTTCTGAATTCCTGTTTAAGCATCCGATAGTCAAAATCCACGTTGTGCCCCACCAAGATGGCACCGTCCGTTATTTCAATAATTCTTTTGGCTATTTCATGGAATTTGGGCGCAGATTTTACCATTTTTGGCGTTATCTGTGTTAGTTTTTGGACATACGCATCAATTTTACGGTCAGGCGAAACCAATGAAATCAACTGATCCACGATCTTCTTTCCGTCAAAACGGTAAATGGCAACCTCAATGATGTCCTCTTCTCCCTTTTTCCCGCCG
>JAEWHB010000122.1 GCA_023388015.1 Bacteroidota bacterium | reverse complement strand
GTTTATGAAATTTTAGAAGTGAATGAAAAGGAATTAAATAGATTAATCCTTTACGCAAAACAGAACTATACTCAAAGTAAAAGTATAAACCAACTTCTTTATTCAGATTATTTAAAAAATTAGTTTTATGCACCCGGTTTACTATGATATGTCAGAAGCAGAATTAATAGTTTGCGATTTTCTAAAAACAATGAGAGTTTATTGGATATATGAACAACCCGTATTTTTGGCTGATAATATGGAGCGCCCAAGGCTTTCCGTCCAGATTGCCCCGCCGTCAGATGTGAAATGAAGATCACCTTCATCACCTGCATAAAAGCCGTTGCTGTCATCTTTGAAAGAAATGCCTACGTTAATTTCTCCACCCGGAGAAGCTACTGTATTCCAAGAGTTTCCGCCATCTATGGATTTGTTTATAGTAGCAGTCATACCTGTGGCGTATAAAGTGGAAGCATCTCCATAATTTATGTCATAAACCGCATTGAAAGGAGCGTTGTCGGATTGTACCCAGGTATCGCCTCCGTCATTTGTCGTCTAGGCAACCTGTCCGGAATCGTTTAGGGCAATAAATATACCTTGGTTTTCATTAAAAAAGTCAAGATTGCTGTAAACATAAACATCATCTGCAGGAGAGGTGTGATTCCAGGAAACTCCGCCGTCTTCCGTTTTAAGGAAAGTTCCGTTGTAGCCTGCTGCGAAGCCTTTGGCTTCACTGACAAATTGAACTTTTTGGATATTCAGGCCGGTTTCTCCGTCGGAAGGGTATATTTTTGACCAGGTTTCTCCACCGTCTGTTGATTTAATGATGATTCCTTCTGCGTTCTCGGTAGTAAACGGCGAGCCGGCAGCGTAGGCAATATTATTTTGTCCGGCGGCAATGGAAATGTCAAAAAGAATATAATCCGTTCCTGAGTTTTTTTCTTCCCAGGTTTGGCTGAATGCAATTGTACTTTGCGCTCCAAAGCCCAATAGAACTAAGTATAGTATTTTTTTCATGTTTAATATAAATTGTAACATTAGTATGTCCTGTATTATTGAAAAAGAAACGGAGAATAAATTATGTAATCTTTCTCCGTTTCAACTAATCTAACACTTAATGAAGAACCATTTTATCTTATTTTTTGATCACTTTAAAGGTTTCGACCTGTCCACCTTCAAGCGTTACTCTGAATACATACACTCCTGATGACAAGCTGCTCATATTCACTTTTCCAGCTACTGCTTTTACATTCTGTAATACTGACTGGCCTGCCAGATTGTAAATTGAAATGTTCTCAATATTTTTCTTGGCATCTATCGTCAGAAAGTCTTTTACGGGGTTCGGGTAGTAAGAAAGAAAGCCTTGATTCAAGTCGTTTACGGCCATTTTTTCAGTTACTGTAAGCAAATAATCCTCTGTTTGACCATAAAGATACTCATCACAAGCAAATATAGGCGACTCATCCCATTCTTTTACAACTCTCATACGGGTGGTTCCGGGCATTGCATCGCCGGGTACAGTAATTTCGCCTGTCAATTGAATGTCATCTTCCCCGGTAGAATTGGTTATAGAACCGATCTCATAAATTTCATCAGCATCATCAAAATCACCATCCTGGTTCCAGTCAATAAATACAGTAAAGAAATCTGTCCAGTCACCTGCTGTATTTCCTTTTAGCGTTATAGGATAGGTTCCGCCCTGATCTACATTCCCTGGTGGAATATGCAGGAAGTACTCATTAAAAGGAGCACCGTTTAGCTCTGCAGGAGACGAATTGGCTATTCCTGCAAATTCAACATATGTAATCGGCTCTACATCATTGAAAAAGGAACTGTTGCAATAATAGTCATTTACCGTAACCGTAAATCCGCACGTATCAAGCACATTTCCATCGCCGTCAACCAGCTCGTGGTAAACAAGGGTTGTACCGACCGGGAATAATGACCCGGAAGGAAGCCCGTTTACCAAAACGACTTGGGTTCCTTCTGGCGTATCTCCGTTACAGGAAAATTCTACACCATAGCCGATAGTTACACCTGTAGTTCCTTCGGGTGCATCAACTACTATATTTGAGGGGCATAGCAAATTACATTCGGGTTCTGTTATCAAAAGGTCATCAAAGTATACAGCCCAACCCGCAACGAATGGGCCTAAACCATTGGTATAACCACAAACATAATTACCGTCAGGAGATATCCCGGTGGAAGTACCGTTGAGCAATGAAGCATCTATACCAAACTGGGTAAGGACATCAGCCAGCAACTGCGGTTGATCACCTAAGCTTGGATGATAGATAATCGGGAATCGATCCATAAAATCATTTTCATTGTAACCTACAATAACTCCGTTTTCGGCTATATCGGTAAAATAAGCCATAAATGCGTCGGCAGTGTATGTGCTGAGCTCATCATCATCTATACTGTAGGTAAATGGCATCATATCCAGTTTGCCTACAATCATATTGCTGTTGTTAATTGCTCTCGCTTGCCCGAAGTCACCCAGTACAACAATGGATCCGTCTGTGGGGAAATATGCGGGCGCTTCAAGACTATCTATCCATACCGAACCGACACCAATGCCGCTGTCATTTACACCGTATACTTTGCTAAATGCATAGGTGTCGTTAGGAATCAGCGTGAGCACTTCTGTTTGGGTATTGTAAATGAATCCCTGAGTTGTATCCCAAAGTTGTCCGACAACGTAAACACCGTTTTCTGAAATTTTCTCAATTGCTAAATTATCGGTTGGTTCAAAAGCCGTATCAGGGAAAGGGCTCCACACACCGCCGTTTTTCCATCCCGGCACGAAAACCTCGTCTCCGTTCTGAACGAAAGCTGCTATCTGCCCGGCATTATTTATCGATTTTAAAGTTGATACTCCGGCTTCTACGGGAGTAGCAGTGTTTGTTTCAAAATCATAATAACGACCAAGCTGAATCCCCTGCCCGGTATTGTTAATGTCAAAAAGGGAATTTCCGGGTCCTTCTACACGCTTAAGCTGAACCTGCCCCATGGCAGACTGAGCAAAGAAGATCAGAATAAAACTGATAATGGAAAGTAAATAAATTTTTCTCATATTTTAATAATTTGATAACAAATTTGTTCTTTCAGGAATTTAAAACCAAAAACCTCCGGTTAGACAGTCGGATATTCTTTTTAGAAACTGATGAATATTAAAAGCTATATTTCAGATTCTTTCTTTCTAAGATTATTGATAAAATGGGAAGGGGTCATTCCCGTTTCTTTTTTGAATATGACGGAAAATACTTCCCTTGATGTAAAACCGCAGACTTCCGCAAGATAGCTGACCTTGTACTCCCTGTATTTAGGTTCTTTGTAAAGCAAATCTGTGATATATTGTATTCTTAACCCGTTCAGGTAATTGTAGAAATTTTTTCCTTTGTGCTGGTTGATGACTTCGGAAAGGTAACGGGTATTGGTATTGAGTGAATTGGCCAGATAGGTGAGATTCATATCCTTTCTCAGGAATTTTTGGGATTCTTCAAATTTTTTGAGTTTTTGCAAGAGGTCATTGAGCGTTTCATCTGTAATTACAATGCTTTTTTCAGTTACGGAGGCTGACTTTTTTTGAGCAGTATTTTTCAGGTTTTCGATAGCAACCTTATATCTTTTATGTAGAATACTTTGCTTATTTTTCCAAAGGAACCATCCGGAAACAATTGTAAGGATAATAATACCGCCTGCTATCATGAACACCTTAAAGATATTGTTTTTGTGAGCTTCTTTTTCTTCTTTCATGATATGTCCTACAGGAATGTCAACAGCGATCTTTTCGGCATTTACGATGCTGTCATTCAGGGAAGTGAAAAGCTTTGTATATTTTGAAGCATTCGTTTTATTTTCTGCTTCTACGTAAGATTTGAAGAGAACCTCATAGATGTCTCTTCGGATGTAGGGGAGCCCTGTCTGTTTCTCCATGATTTCTGCCTGGCTGGCATATTCTATGGATTTGTCATATCTTTTTTGGGCATAGTAAAGCCATGCAAATTCGTTAAAAATCAGGACTCCGGTTCTTTTATTTATGAATTGTTCTTTGTTAGTGTAAATATTCAATGCTTTCGTCAAGTAATCCTCTGATACCTGGAAGTTGTTTAAGGCAGCATTAGTCATTGCCATATTGATATAATTAAAGGCAAGTCGGTTATATTTCTTGTTTATAAAATCTTTACTGTCATCAATCTTAATTGTGGATTCAATTGCTTTTTTCTGGTAATACATGACAGAATCCACAGAGTTATTGGTAGTATGTGCCGTGAGAGAAGCTATACCTTGGTATATGAGTGACTGGCTATAGTATCTCGAATTATCGGAGGATATTTTTTCGGATAGAGCCGAGGATTTCTGTAATTCTTTCCGGCTTTTATCAAAAAAAGCGAGTTGGTCATATGCCTGTCCTTTGAGCCGGTGAATGTGGCACAACGATTCAATATCATTGAGCTCTCCGGCTATTTTCTCTGCTTCTTCACTGAATTTTATTATCTTTTTTGGGTTTCCTGTGTCATAATACAACATCATTCTGAAAACGAGGCTTTCCAGCATTGCTTTTTTATATCCGGTCTTTTTTGCCTCCGTATAGATGTCTTCAAGAAGCACTATTGTCTTTTTCGGGTGTTCGACAGAAGCTGACTTCGCTTCTTCTATTTTATCGTCAATTTGTTGTTGGGTAAGGAAATGTTCATTGAACTGCGGGTAGGTAAATCCGAAACTCACACAAAACACAAGCAAAGTAAACTTTTTCATTTCAGGTCCATTATTGATTAGACTGCAAAGAAAAAGGTTTAAGTAGGGATTCGTGCTTTTCTAAATAGCATATTAGTTATACTATCCGAAATAATTACAAATATAATCTTTATTAATGTGCTGATATATAGAATATTATTTTCTTTTTCTAACCATATTGGCTCTTGTCTAAAAATTAGAAATAGTTCGGGTATTGTATTTTAATTTTGGGGAAATACAATCCGAATAAGCTTACATAAACTCTTTGTATTCATAGTTTCTTCTCATTTCCTTTGCAAAAGATATTTGAAGTTTTAATTCAAGAGTTATCTTAAAAATGACCTAAAAAATTAACCAACCTGAGTATTAATTCGCTCTGCCATTCTAAATATTTATTTGTGGATAGCAGAGCTTTTAATGCTCCTATTAAAAGAGTCCTTCCATAAATATCCTAACCTAATTTGAACCACACAGAAGACATTATACACTCCAATTATACCCGTACACTTTCGGGTAAATGGTGGCTATGTTTTCTTTTTCTTCCGTCCATTCTCTTTTCACAATTTCATGTAGTTGGAGATACCAAAATTACTATAAATAATAATGTGATTGTTTCGAATCCCGATTCATCCTTGGTTTATATAGAGACTCAACAAAGAGATACTGTAAAAATCTATGTGGTTGAAGGGACAAAGGTATATGGCTTTGAACAAAATATTTCAAATGAAATTTCTTATGTAAAATTAAATCCTAAAACTGAGAACGAAAATAGGTCGCTGCTTACGAAAAAAGAAAGCCCTGCCAAAACTTATTCTCAGGAAAGCGAAGTAACAAATAAGAAACTGGATTCTTTTAAAATTGTTCCGGTTTCCATTCCTTCCGGAAGTTTCTCTTCTGCTGTGAAATTGCAGCATGCGGTCTTGCCTCAGGTTATTAAAAGACAGAAGATAAGTGCTGGAGAATTTTCTTATTCTAGAATTTACAGAACTTTTGATAGTGATGATTGCAACAATATCGCTCATCCATCTTCTTGTGATTTGATAAAATCAGACTATAAGGCGAATTTTATTACCCGTCCGCCACCTGTTATTCATAAAATTGTGTGTTAGTTAGACCCGCGCTGGGTCGTTTTTAAGTTAGGTGCAGGGCTTCAGCTTTGCTGGCAGTCCTGCTTTTAAAAATGATGACCCGCTCACCTTTCCCGTATTTATATAATCTTAAACTGCTTTAGTGGCTGTGATTGGTGCTAAGAATTATTGTAAAAGCAACGATAATGACAAGTTTAAATACTATGAGAAAGACGCTCTAAAATCTAACTTAAAAAATTCGTGACATTAAAACTTAAACAAAAAAATGATAAAATCTTTACAAAAAATAAAGCAGGGAAAAGTTTTTATATTATGCTTTTTACTTGCATTTCTTTCGGGAATCACACCTGTGTTTTCTCAGGATGAAGCAGTAATAACGGCCAATGATAATTCAAATGTATCATGGGTAAACGGAACGACGTTTACCTCCCCGGTCATTGCTACAGAGCTTGGAGGAGGGATAGAATGGAATAACTTGGATCGTATAGTGGATTCCGACACCGAAAATTTTGCGAACCATAATTCTACCGGTACAGGAGAGAAAACCACTGCCGTAGTTTCGGTAAGTAACGGGGAAACTTACAGAACCAAGCCTTTTACAGGTTACCGGGTAGGAACCGTGGTTTCAAGACAGCTTGGAGGAATTGGTACGACTTTGGATCCTTTTGGAACTAACAAAATTATTTTGTCGGTCTATAAGAATAATGTGCTGGTAGACAGCAGAGAATTTGACTGGTCTTTGTTGGGAGATTCAAATGTGGGCTTTTATGTTCATGAGGAATTTGATGAGGTTAGGGTTCAGCTGGCTTCCGATATACTGGCGGGTATAAATCCATCAATTGATCAAAGAATAAAACAGGTTTATTTGCAGCGTTATACCCGTTTTGGAGGCGGTTTTGACACCGTCGGTGATAAGGAAGCTACCTGCAACGCACAGATTCCGCTTACGGGATTAGGGCTTAAAGCTACAGGTTCAGCCACCATTGTGATTCCCTTTCCTCCGTTTATAATTTATGTGCCATCTGAGCTTTGGCTTGGTTTGGAATCTACGGTGATAGATGAAGACCCCGATACGCATGGTACAGTTCCGTTTATTAATGCAGGTCTGGCTAATTATCAGGGATATATAACCGATCTGGGGGTTCTGTATCCGGCCGGAACTTACGGAGGATATGCGTTTAAACTGAATTTGGCAATTGATGCAGGGATTAATGTAATAAAAAAACTCCGTTTTTACAGAGAGGGTGAAGTGGTATATGAAGAAACCCAGGAAGAATATCTTAGTGCCTCATCTTCAAGCGAAAATATGAGAGTAGGAGCCGTATCTCAGGAACCCTTTGATGCCATTGGATATGAATTTCAGCTCAACGTAACGGCGACGCTTGGTACGCTTGAAATTTATTATCCGGTCATCCAGCGTTTTTGTGATGCGGAAATTACCTGTAACGAGCAGACAACTCTCATTGCCGGTGAACAGGGAGTAGCGGAAAACCATCCGGTATATGCCAAAGCTATCGGTACAAGCTTTTTGAATGTTTCTTTGGGAAATCCGGGGATTGACAACGTACACAGGGTTATAGACAGTGATTTGAATAATTATGCAACAATTGGTTCTGCGGTAGCGAGCGGTGCGCTTTATTCTAATTATGGTATTTCGGTTATCTCTGAACAAACAGGGGGATACCCGGCAGGAACTTTTGCCGGTTTTGAAATCGAAGAAGATAACTGGGCAGATGCGAGCTTTAGTAAAAATTACATTGTAAGTACATTCTTTGACGGGAATTTGGTAGAGACCTATAATACACAGGACTTCCTGGGAGTGGATTTCTTCACGCCCAACCAAGGCAGACATATCATTGGGTTCAAATCAAATGATGTTTTCGACGAAGTCAGGCTGTCTGTGGAAAAAATAGGAAGTGCGTCTGCCTTGTCAGCAACAAAAGTTTACCGTGCAGTAATTGAAACTTATTGTCCTACGGATCTGGAAGCGCTCACGAACTGTAACGAACTTACTAACCTGAAACGCTCAAACGGTTTCCCTGTGTTTTTAGATGGTAAAAATACCGGGATAATTGGCGTGGGGTTAGGAAACACCTATTTTGAAGATTTGGATAATATTGTTTCCGATACAACTGATCCCGCTGTCCTGCATACCACAATCGGGGTCTCAACCACGGCTTCAGTAGCCGTTCAGGACGGAAGTAAATCAGGAACAGATCTATACCCTGTCGGTACATTTGCCGGTTTTGATGTTGCTTTCCCTACGATTGTTTCTGGGGAACTTTTCGGAAGCACCATAACAGTTTCTCTGCTTGATGAAGAAGGAAATGAAGTTCACAGTGAAGTAATGAATTCAAGTTTCTTCGGAGCTCATTCGTCTATCCTTAGCGGAACAGATGCGCGTCAGGTAATTGGATATGCGGCTCCTGTTGAATTCAGTGGTGTTAAGCTTACAATTAACAAAAATGTAAGTGTGGATTGGGGCGCGTTGGAAATTTATTCTGCCGTTATCCAGCGTTTCTGTGAACAGAATATTACCTGTGAGGAGATAGAAAGGATAGGCAACCCAGAACATCCTGTTTACATAAATGGTCAGAATACCGGAATTTATGCAGTTGCGGATGGAAACAGCTCTATTTCCAACTCTCAAAATGCGATAGACGGTGATGAGGATACCTATGCGGAAATACAATTATCGGCTTCCTTTGCAGCGGAGGTTGGGTTCAGTGTTGCGAACGGCGCTTATGATGAAGATGGAAACAAAGTTTACTATCCTGCAAATACATACATCGGATTTGATTTCGGAACCCAAACCTGGTTTGATGTGAATGGTTTCTATGAAATGAAGATAGAGCTCCTGAAAGATGGTATTGTGCTGCCGGAAGGAGATAATTCAGGAACCCAGTATGGAGCGGGAGTGAGCTCTGATATCATTACGGGAGGCTGGAAGCGTATGCACGTAGGAACAGTCGGTTATTCGGAATTTGATGAAGTGCGTCTCCGCATCCGAAGGCTTGCCGGGGCTACACTTGGAGAGCTGAGAATTTATGATGTTGTCGGAAGAAACTTTAATACGGAAGACTGTGGTGTATATGAATTACAGTGTGACGGAAGCTATGTGTTGGTCGATTCGGATGAAGACGGAGCCATCCCAGCGGTAGTAGATTTTGCGCGCACCGGTTATGAAGGAGTCGGCTCTGCCGGGTTCGGGATTGATAATGTTTGGAATGTTGTAAGCGAAAATCCGGCGGATTTCGCAAAAATCCATTTCCCATCCAATGCCGTTGGGTCAGCCTCTATTTCAGTAGCCACTCCGGGCGTTGTTTTTCCTGCGGGAACTTATGCAGGATATACAATTGATAAAGATCAGTGGCCTATTGCAGGAGGCTTCTTTAATGGGATTACAATAACTACTTATTTGAATGGAGAGGAACAGGAATCCATTTCGGATACATCTCTAATGGATTTTACACTTTTAGTTCAATGGTGGGGTACGGAAGATGATGTTTATACGCCGGGTTTCATCGCAACACTGCCGTTTAATGAAATACAGTTTTCTGTTCAGAGCATCGCACAGCTGCTGGATCATCCTTTCTCTGTGTACGGAGCTTACGTTGTCACAAGCGATGTAGACCAGGAACCGGGAGACGGTACCACGCCGGTCATCTGTGATGTCTGTACCAAGCCGGGAGCAGGAGGCTCTCCGTTGTTTTCATCGGTGGGAATCACTACAAAAGGTTCAACGCCAAGTGTAGCGGGTTGGCCTAAAGATGTTCCGAACGCTTACTTAGTGTTGGATGCCGCGGAGAAAGGTATGGTCATTACACATATGACGACTGCAGAGATAGAGGCATTAGACCCTGTAGAGGGAATGCTGGTTTACGACACGGATGAAGGATGTGTGAAGCTGTACAGAGGTGAAGGAGCAGATGCTCCAACCAACAGCCCTACCCGCACGGGATGGGTTTGTATCAAACGAGGGTGTAACGAGTAACAATTCAGTAAAAACAAACCTCACAGGTGAACTTGTCCTGAGTGTAGTCGAAGGGAAACCTATGAGGTTTAAAAACAAAAACAAAATGGATAAAATAATTATAACAATAGTTTTAGCAGCAATGGGCTGTCTGTCATACGGACAGGTCATTATCACGGAAGAAGCTAACCCTGTACCTACCAACAGCAGTGTTTTACTGGAATTCGGATCGGAGTCAAAAGGGATCATACTGCCTTCAGTAGCATCAGCCCCGGGCGCAGTAGGAGGGACATTCATTGCCAATACAACAGTAGGTGCAGTACAGTATTATGACGGGACGCAGTGGATAAATCTTACGGATACCAACGAGGAATCAGACCCGGACTCATTTATACCGCATGACTGGTCTAATGAAGGAACGGAGGATCTGGGAGAAGGAGTGGTCATAGGAGCGGAAAGTACAACCAAACCGGGTGTGCTGGTGCTTGAGTCAACGACTCAGGCGCTGGTATTGCCTAAAGTAGCTAATCCCCATATTTCGATCCAGAGTCCCATCGCGGGAACGCTTGTTTACGATACGGCAAGTGATACGCTGGCTGTGTATGACGGATCAAACTGGAGTTTCTGGAAGTAAAATAAGGCTGATGAGTGCAGATTAGCTTTCGCTAATCTGCATTTATTAATAAATGCAGAAACCAATTAACCATAAACATAATAACAAAAAAATGAAAAAAACATTAGTAAGTATTGCTCTTTTGGGAGCATCATTGACAATGGCTCAGGTGGGAATCAACACCGAAGAGCCTAAAGCTACATTGGACGTAGTGGCTTCGCCGGGTGACCTGACCAAAACGGACGGCTTTATCGCGCCTCGTCTGACAGGTGATGAGCTGAGACTGAAAAATGCGCTTTATAACGCTCCCGACCAGACCGGAGCTGTAATTTATGCGACAGCGGCGGATTCTGCCCCGGCAGGTAAAACCATCAACGTAACGGAAGAAGGTTACTACTACTTTGACGGTTCTGTATGGGTAAAATTCGGTAGCGGGACAGCCGCTTCCGGAACCGAACCTTGGTATGTGCAAAATACCTCTACAGAAGCCACATCCAATACAGAAAACATTTACCAGCAAGGGAAAGTGGCAGTTGGTTTTTCTAATACTGATGCCGTTTCAGGAAAACAGTTTGAGGTAAAAGGAGATATGAAAGCCGTGTATGACAACGGTGCAGGCACTTACAATATTATTGATAATAATTACGACTATTATATGGGTGCGAAAGCTAATATGATTTTAAGCTCTGATGATGAAGATGTAAATTCTGCTACAAAAGCAAATTTTGTTTTCAGCAGTAATGATATTTCTAATTCGGGTATCGTTAGTGTGGATGGAGGTTTGACCTCTGGAGCATTTGCTTCTACTAACACTATTTTAGGCCATGCTATACTTAGTGCTATTGATAATACAAATGATGTAAATGCAAACGTAGGTGCGGTTTCATTTGGTAGAGTTACGATATCTGGAGGTTCAATGTCTGGCACCGGAAACTTTACTGAAGTGATGGTTGACCGGACAGATGGAGTCAGGTTTAGGTTTGGAGATTCAAGTGGATCTAATACCGGGCAATATCTTTTTCCGAAAACCAATGGTTCTGCCAATCAGGTATTAACAACTAACGGAAGTGCTGGTACAGCAAACTTATTTTGGCAAGACGTATCAACATTAGCACCGGAGCCGTGGAGAATTCAGGGAACAACCAATCCCGCGACTTCCAATACGCAGAATATTTACCAGGCAGGAAATGTTTCGATAGGTTCACAGGATCCTATTGCTCCTTTTACATCCAACGGGACTACCATCACTCCGAAATTATCGGTTACCGGTGATGTGGCATCTACAGGGGCGTTTTATACGACTACCGGTAAATATGCAGATTATGTATTTGAAGATTATTTTGACGGTTCATCAACCATCTATGAAGATTATAAATTCATGTCATTAGACGAAACAGCGGCTTATATCAAAGAAAACAAGCACTTACCGGGAGTTACACCCATCAAAGATGTACTGAAAACAGAAAACGGTTACACCGTTAACCTGTCGGAACTATCCATCCAGCAATTGGAAAAGATAGAAGAATTGTATCTACACACAATTGAGCAACAACAGGAAATAGAAAATCAGAAAAAAGAAATCAATGATTTGAAATCCCGTTTTGAAGTATTGGAAGCATTGCTTTTGAAAGAAAATAACAATAAATAATATAAAACTCTTTCAGACAATGGATAAAATTAATATAAGATTACTGGTTGTTTTGCTGGTAGTTGTACTTTTCGGTTCGGGTTATGCTCAGACCGGTGTAGGCACACGGAATCCGCAAGGTCCGCTGCATGTGGACGGTGCCAAAGACAATGCCGCAACCATAACACCGGGACAAGCTGCTAACGATGTGATAATTACCAATTCAGGCTTTGTAGGTGTCGGTGTACTCAACCCGGCAGTGAAGTTGGATATGCGGTCTGCAGGTACGGAAAATGCTTTGGGCTTGGGAACTACCACGATGACTGCAGCCGCTGCCGAAGCGGGAGCTGTACGTTATGATGTAACCAGTGTACCTGTCGGGCCGAAAATAGAAGTGTCAGATGGCGCTGTTTGGAGCAAAGTCTACGTTGCTCCGCAAAAAGCGGTAGTGGTAGCACGTAAGGTTTCAGGACAAAATATAGGAAATTCTGCTGCTAAAATTACCAATTGGACAGAGGTCAGAGATATGAGTAATAGTTTTAATCCAACTACAGGAGAATTTACAGCACCTCGTGCAGGGACATATACTTTTTTATTGACATTTAACTTAGCAGGAAGGGAGATAGAGGATGGTTCAAGAGTAGAGTCACAGTTTTATAATGAAACAACGAATTCCGTTATGGCGAGTGTTTACAAAACATTTGGTCATTCCATGAACGGGGAAACAGAAGACGGACCTGCGGGATTCAGAACGAAGGACACGCAAGCAGGTGGTTCAAGCACTTCTACATTTTATTTAAATCAGGGAGAGAGGGTATCGGTAAGGTTACTTCATAATCTTATATCAGGCAATGTACCCCTTAGAGTGCCCGGTAATTCGGACCCGGCAAATCCGGATGCAGGGTTTAACAATTTAACCATTATCGAACATTAAAAAGCACATTATGCAAAAGAAAATAAATTTAATTTTTAAATTGCTGGCTTGTATTCTGGTTTTTTCCGCAGGTAAACTGACAGCGCAAACAGGTGTTTTGACCCTGGATCCTGCACATGCCATGCATATAGATGCCGCGGATGACAATGCAACGGCTCCTACGGCAGCTCAGCTACAGAATGATGTTGTGGTAACAACGGCAGGTAATCTGGGAGTAGGAGTTCTGAATCCTGTAACCAAAGTAGATCTCCGTTCGTTAGATCAGAAAGGAATTATCGGGGTAGGACAAAATACCGGGCAAACTGCCGCTGCAGCCGGTGGTGGAGCGATGCGTTATAACACTGGCGGTTACCTGGAATATTCCGATGGCGAAAAATGGATAGCTTTGCCGCTTACAGCACCTGAAAAGGCACTGGTAAATGCTACAAAAAGTTCTTCTCAAAATATTGCCAACAATACTGAAACCCAGATCATAGGGTGGAATACAAGTGTGAATATCGGGGGGCATTTTGATGGTAGTGCTTTTACTGCGCCGCGTGACGGGTTTTATCTGGTGTCTTTCAATATTACATTAACAAGTGGGAACATAGCTAATAGCAGTTATATAGAAACCATTATAGAAAGTGATCAAACCACAAATAACATTCCGGTTTACCGAACGATCAACTCTTATCCTGCATTCCAGGGGAGTACAATCAGCAATTTTGTAAGCGGCAACTGTAATGCTATTTTTCAGCTTGAAGCAGGCAAGCAAATCAGGTTTAAAGTGAGACATACTTTGGGTGGCATAAGAAGCACTTTGAATAACGGAACATTTAATAATATAAGCATCAGCGAATTATAAAAGTATAACAATGAGAATATTAGAAAATAAGATAAAAAGCTTGGTGTGTACTTTTATACCGGTTGTATTTTTTGCAGCACATGCCAATGCTCAGATGGGAGTAGGTACTCATGATCCCGCAAATGTTACTGAAATTGTTACTTCTGCAGGAAATATAATAGTAGATGATGAGGGAAAAGTAGGTGTACTGGTTGCTGATCCAAAAGTAGCATTGGACCTACGCAGTGGTGGTAACGGTTCTGTAGCAATAGGAAATACCGATAAAACAGCGATTGAAGCCGGAGCAGGCGCAGTGCGGTATGTTAATAGCCCTGCTATCGGAGTGAAGGGATACCTGGAATTTTCCGACGGAACAAACTGGGTTAGTTTTTTTCCTTATGGGAAACCGCGTATTGTGGTAATGGCAAATAAAACAACGCAGAATACGGAAGTATTTGAAGGGCCGGATTCGGGACCGAAAACGGGTCTGATGCAACGCCGTTCGTCCTACCTCACGAACTGGGCAGAAAAATTAGACTCGGATTCCGGTGTGCCGACAAATAATTTTGACCCGGTTACTGGTGAGTTTACAGCACCAAGAGCCGGTGTGTATTTTGCTACTTTTACCTATGCGCTTGCGAACCAGGTGGTAGAGGCTGGTGCTAATGTCCAGACAGAAGCGATCTGGGAGGTGAGAAATTCATCCGGAACCATTACTCAAAGAGTAAAAACCAACAATGGCTATGCTTCTAATTCCGGAACCAATACGCAACCTGTAGGTACTGCCTGTACGGTAAGTGTTTACTTGGAGCAAGGGGATAAGTTAAGGCCTTTTTCCTGGATTTCAACAAGATTTAACGATACCGATATGAGCTCTTTCAACATTTCAGGCAGCGGAGTGTACAACGCGCTTACGATTGTAGAGCAGTAAAATTATACACTTTAAGTAATAATAACTTCTAAAATGCGGGATGTTCTTATGTCCCGCATTTATTTTTACTGTTAGATTTAAAAATATAGTTATAGAATCCGTAAATCTCACCTACGCTTTAGCTAAGTGATTGATTATTATAGTTTTTTATTAATTCAAGCTAGGTGAGCTATTAGAAAATATTTGTCTTTTGAGAATAGATAATCCGTTTCCCTTACACCTACTTTTTGGATACGTAAAGTAATCATATTCTCTTTGTCTAGATAGTTAAGTTTTAAATAATCTATGAAAAACCTAAAACATATCCACATAGGGCATTTAATTAAAGAAAGAGTATACGAGCTTGATATAGATATATCTCGTATCTGTAAGTTTTTGAATATAATGGAGAAAGATTTAGAATTAATTTATAAAGCAAAAAGTATAGATAGTGAATTGTTGTTAAAGTGGAGCAAGTTGTTGGAATATGATTTTTTCAGGTTGTATTCCCAACATTTAATATTATACGCACCACAATCAGGCAACCCAGAAATGGGGAATAAGATTAAAACTCAGCTTCCTTTATTTAAGAAAAATATATACACAAGAGAACTAATTGATTTTATCCTAGAAAGGGTTCGTAAAGGAGAAATGTCGAAGCTTCAGGTAATTGAAGAATATAAAATACCCAAGACAACTTTATACAAATGGATAAATAAATATGATAATAAATAATAAGCATTTCCCAAAGGCTTTGACCTTTAAGCAAATTCTATTGTAAATATAAATAATAAAAATGAACAAAGAAAAATACTCTACACCTGACTATTTCCGAATATATACTGATATACTTGATCTAAAATTTCCTCATAAAAAGGAGATTTGTAGACCTCTACTCGAGAAGAAAAGAATCACGGCTCTAGATGTTATAGAACTGAATAATAAGATTTTCGGAGCAACATATAAAGGAAACATGGAGTTTAATCAAAAACACCGCTCGTACAATAAAGAAGATATCCTATATATGCTAGACTATCAAAAGAAAAATAGACTAAACAATACTCAACTAGCTCGGCATTTTTCACTTAGCCGAAATACAGTTACAAAATGGCGAAAAATATATTTAACGATTTTATATTAAAAAGAAATATGCATTTTTTAGTATATCCTTTTATAGTTCAAATATAGGCCTGATTAGAATCAATTACTTAATATTAAATTTGAACAACCTTTAATTCTCAAATTTATGAAAAACACACCCTCAACAACATTTTCAAAATCAAGAAGCAAAGAAATTGCTGAAAATTATTTTCAGTTTTTGGATCGGCATATTGAAGATGTCGTTTTTGGAAAAGTTGATGAATTTATGGAGATTAACCAAATAGCCAATGAGCTATTCATCTCTCATACACATCTTACTGACACCATGCAGAAAGAAACAGGAAATCATCCGTGTCATTTTTATGACCTTAAAATTATTGACGAGGCAAAAAAGATGCTGTCTGAAAGCAATAAATCGGTAGCTGAAATTGCAAAAACACTGACCTACGATCCCTCCAATTTTTCCAAATTCTTTAAAAAATTTGTGGGACAAACGCCAGGACAATTTAGAAAAGAAAATAAAAATTAGAATACCGAAAAGTTCACCACGATTTATACCATTTATCGATCCAACTTTGAAATATCAATTGTATAACATTTAAAATTAAACAAAATGGCAAGAAACGATGTAAACGGAAAAGTAGTTTTAATTGCGGGAGGCGCAAAAAATTTAGGCGGATTATTGAGCCGTAATTTTGCTGCGAAAGGAGCGAAAATAGCGATTCATTATAACAGTGACAGTACAAAGGGATATGCTGAGAAAACATTGGCAGATATCACAAACGCAGGTGGAGAGGCATTTTTATTCCAGGCAGATCTAACGAATGTAAAAAACATTACCAAACTTTTTGATGCAACCATCGAAAAATTTGGCGGTATTGACATTGCAATTAACACCGTAGGAAAGGTATTGAAAAAACCTATCGGAGATACTACAGAAGAGGAATATGACAGCATGAGCGAAATCAACGCCAAAGTTGCTTATTTCTTCATTCAGGAAGCAGGAAAAAAGCTGAACGATAATGGAAAAATAAACACAATTGTGACTTCATTGTTGGCAGCCTTTACAGGATATTATTCCACTTATGCAGGAGCAAAAGCTCCGGTAGAACATTTCACCAGAGCTGCTTCCAAAGAATTTGGTAACAGAGGTATTTCGGTAACAGCTGTTGCGCCCGGACCAATGGATACACCGTTTTTCTACGGACAAGAAAGTGATGATGCGGTAGCTTATCACAAATCTGCTTCTGATTTAGGTGGTTTAACGGACATCAAAGACATTGCGCCATTAGTAGAGTTTTTAGTGACCGATGGATGGTGGGTTACCGGCCAAACTATTTTTGCAAATGGTGGCTACACAACAAGATAAATAATAAAAAGCGGGCAATTTAAGTAATTAAATTGTTCGTTTGTTTTTTATAAAACAAAAAAAATCATTCAATGAGTACTACAAATAATGTAATCAGAAAGCAATCAAAACATACTTTCCCAAATAAAAAAGTGCTATGTTTAGTATCCAACCCAGCAACACTTCACGGTATGGAAGTGGGTTTTTTTTGCAGAAGAAATGACGAGTCCATTTATTGATTTTATCAACGCGGGGTTCGATGTTGATTTCTGCTCACCTTGGGGTGGCGAAGTGATTTTTGACGGACACAGTGATCCGGAAAATCCCAATGGCGCTTATCAAAATGATTTGGTGAGTATCGGTTTTGTGCATCACAAAGATTTCGGTAAATTAATGAAAAATACCCCATCCATAAATGAATTAAATGTAAACGATTACGATGCTATTTGTGTAGCGGGTGGCGGTGCACCATTGATTAATTTTAAAGATGATGAAAAGCTTCATCAATTTATCGCAGATTTTTACGAAGCCGGGAAAATCGTATGCCCTATTTGCCACGGAACATCGCTATTGTTGTGGACGAAATTAAGTGATGGAACACTACTAGCCGATGGTAAAACCTGGACAGGATTTGCTGATAGCGAAGAAAATATGATCAACGAAATGTTTGGTATGACGGTAAATGATTACACCATTGAAACAGAAGCACGCAAAAACCCTAATACCAACTTTGAAGTTGCAAGACCTTTAGAACCTTTTGCGATAAGAGATGGCAGATTGATTACTGCGCAACAGCAACACAGTAGCTTTTTGGCGTCACAATTGGTAATTGAAGCATTGTCTGAATAATCAATATATGGTTTTAAAAATTCTAAATACAATATTAATTCTTTTTGCTGTGTTTATGGGAACAAAACATGGTTGGAATATGGTTACCGCAAAACCAGAAATGCTGGAAATGTTTGGCAAATGGAATTTGGGTAAAAATGTGGTGATGATAAATGGTGCAATAACTTTATTGGCTTGCATCTTAATATTATTTCCGAAAACTTTCGTGTGGGGAAATTTTCTAATGTCAGCGGGAATATTGTTGATTATCTGTCTGCAATTGCTGAACAAAGACCTGAAAGGTGTTGCCATAGAGTTGCCGTTTTTATTGCTTAATTTGGTCATCATTTATTTACAACACCCTTTGAAAACAAGTTAGTATGAAAATAGTAAGTATAGTTTTGTTTACCGCCTTGGCATTTACCGCTTGCGGACAAGTACAAAATACCAATCAAACTCAAAACACCAATCAAATAACAATTGAAAAATCAGAAATAATGCAAGATGAAACCCTTTTAAAACCCGTAAAAGCCTTGATGGAAGCCATGCATAGCGAAAATGCTGAACTCATCAGAGCGCAATTTGCAGAAACGGCCACACAAGCTTATGGTGCGGATGGTACAATGAAAACCGCTGCCGAAACCAAAAAATGGATAGAAAGCGATATCGTGGATCGCCAAGGGAAGGTTGCAAATCCTCAATATACGGTTCAGAACGGAAATGAAGTAGTGGTAACCGGGCAATATTCAAGTCAAGGTTATAGCAACAAAGCAAACTTTTTGTTCACCGTAGAAAACGGATTGATTACCAGTTGGAGAATGCGCTATTAACACATACAATTCAAGTGGCAAAAGTGAGTAATAGAGCCAAAAAACAACATTATGAATCAGTAAGTTACAGAATACATAGAAAGCGCACCGGCAGACCAAAAGGAAATAATGGAAACCGTACGGGCTTTAATCCATCAAGCCGTACCGAATGTAACGGAAGAATTCAAATGGAGCAGACCTATATTTAAAACAACAAAAGATTTTACCTATTTTCAAGCCAATAAAAATTATGTGACCGTTGGTTTTACAAAGGACATTGACAAACTAAACGAACCAAATAATTTATTGGAATGAACAGGAAAAACTATGCGGCACATTAAAATCAAAACGGTTTCAGACATAGATAGTGAATTGTTAAAAGAGTGGTTTAAAGTGGTAGCCGCTGAATAAAAACCGATACAAACTATCTAAACCCAATGATATTTATAAAAAAAATCAACTATTCTTTATTAACCACTTAACAATTTAGCAAATGGCAACAACCAACACGTATCTCAATTTCAATGGCAACTGTGAAGAAGCCTTTAATTTTTACAAATCCGTATTCGGAGGCGAATTTACCTACATTGGTCGGTTTGGTGAAATGCCCGCAGGCGATGGCTACACCGTTCCCGAAGCAGACAAAAACAAAGTGTGATGCACGTATCATTACCTATTGGTTCTTCAATATTAATGGGAAGTGATACGGGCGGAGATTGGGCACCAACCTTTGTACAAGGCAACAATTTTTCGGTTTCCATTACGGCAGATAGTAAGGACGAAGTGGACAGGATTTTCGCTGCACTCGCTGTAGGCGGACAAATCACAATGCCTTTGGAAAACACCTTTTGGGGTGATTATTTCGGTATGTTGACAGATAAATTTGGCATCAACTGGATGATGAGCTTTAACAAACAAGAGAAAAAGTAAGAAATTTATTGGGCATTTCTAAGAACTTGATTTTCGGTTTTTAATGATGTCCATTTTTTTCAATGTTGTTGCATTTATTTATTGAATCTAAATTTTGAAAAAATCGAGGTCCAACAAATACCGTCTGAGCATTCAACCCTTTAGACATCAAGCAAGCTAATCATTAATCGAAAATAAAAACAGAATTGAACAATCTGTACAATCAAAAAGACGTTGATGAAATTCTAAACCGGCTTGAAAACTTTTTGCCCAATGCAGAAAGACAATGGGGAAAAATGAACATCGGACAAATGCTCGCTCACGTAAACGTATCTTTAGAAACTGCTTTGGGACGGAATTTCCCCAAAAGAGTTTTTATAGGAAGAATTATCGGAGGTTGTTTTTTGAATGCTTTTTCCAAATCTTCAGGAATGATCAATTCTTCCGCTTCGTCCAAAATTGTCCAGGAGCCATTTTCTTTAGCAATGGCAATACTTTTCAAACCGGATTCTGTCATCAGTCCGCTGTCAGTGAGTCGTTGTACTTTTTCTTTATTGATTTTTGACCAGGTACTCTTGGGTTTTCGTTTACTGAAAAACTGATGCGATGTTTCTTCGTCAATTTTGATTTTCTTGCTGTCAATCCAACCAAAACAAATCGCTACATCGACGGATTCACTCCATGTGATTGATGGTTTTTCGGATGATTTGGTATATACAACAAGCCAAACAGATTGTTTGGAATGATGATTTTTTTCCAGCCATTTTCTCCAGTCTTTTTGACTTTTCGGATAAAAGATTTCAGTTTCGCACATACTCATCCACTCACTCAATTATTTATTCATTCTATTATTCATTCATCATTCCCTCATTCCCTCATTCTATTATTCATTCATTTATTCCCTCATTCACAACCCCCTTTTCTTCGTTTCAATAGCTATAAATTCAGGTAAATATTCAGGTGTACAACCTTTCGAAACCATCTTGCCTTTGTAGAGCCCGGTTCTTTCACCGAGCGCCACACAATCTAGTCTGAATTTCTTCTCATACACCCCGATCCATCCCGCGGTGAAATTCATCGCCCATTGCACTTCGGGATTTTCATTCTCAATCCTCTTTTCAATTTTTGAAAGCAGTTCTTCACTATCAGTCTGCGGTTTTCCCGTCCAGCGCAACCGACCTTTGTAATACCAATAAATTCTTCTTTTCAGAGAAACCGGACTTTCATCCCAGCTTTCTATTAAAGCAATTATCTTCTTGTCTTTCATAAGCTGATTGGCCATTAGCCAATCGATCAGTTGAAGCTTTTCATTTCCACTGTGTAAGTCAATCTCATTAATTAAACGGTCAATAACCTCTTCACTGAGAAGTTTTTTATCCATGATGAGAATAGCCAATTGTCTTGCAAAATAATTCCCGGTTTCCCAAAGTTCCATTGCCAATGCATGGTCTTTTTTTATTTCCTTGGCGATGACCCTCAAATCACCCAATTTGGTATCCTTACCGCTGATTTCTTTTAGTATTTTTTCTGCTTTTGTCGAAAGTTTCATTTTAGAATTTGTTTGCTCAATTATTCAAATATAGGAAACTATGATTAAGTAATTTTTCCTTAATCTTTGATTAGAAACGGTCCACGTCAACTAGACACACAATCTTCCATCTTCCTATCCCTATCCACCATTTCCCAACATTCCTTACCTTTACATCTAAATTGATTTCAAATGTTGGATTCTTATAGCATAAGTCCTTTCAAGCCGGTTATTTCCCTGCACAAAGTGCTCGATGAACTCGAAATGACCAAAAATAATCAGACCGGATTTCAGCAAAACTATGTTCAGTCACTTATTGAAGAAATTAATAAGTATCCCGAACTCCTCAAAGGAATCGAAAATATTGAGCTGCTTGACCAATACGAAGACAGAATCAAAATCTTATTGGGCGATTTGTTTCCCTATTTGCTTTCCGAAAATGAAATCAAAGCCGTTACCATTCCTTTTCACCTGAAAATCCTGAATCTCACCAAAAGATTGGAGCGCATCCTGGCCGATGCCGGCGGAGAATTCAACTTAAATCTCCGCGATTTTTCAGACCATGACTTCTATGTGATGAATTGCTGTGTCATCATCAAAACCTATTTTAATTATCCGATTGAAATTACCGATACGCCTTTATTCATCGACATTCCAGATGCCAATGAAATTACTAGGCATTACCGTGTTTTGTTCAATTCCGATTTCATGGAAATCATCCCGACCGAAAATTCCAAACTCCTGACGCCGGAAGAAATCCGTGAGTTGCTCGATAACAAAGACGATCTGGCACTTTGGAAAGAAAAATTCCCCGAAAAAAGCTGGATTTTAAAAGGGTTTTCCATCATGACCCTTTTTGATGCTACCATCGAAAATGCGCTTTCAACTTTCAAGGGAAATCTCCTGTCCGAAGGAAACAACAAACTCGAAAACGTGGAAGGTATCTTCAAGTCGATTTTTAAAATTCCACAACTCAAAATCGGATTTACACTCATCGGAAACTTCCTCCAAAAGCTGAATCTCAAAGTGATGGAAGAGAAATATTTCAGTCATTTGCTCAACGAATCTTCCATTCGCGATTGTGAAGCTTTATTTGACGAAGGCGCATTGCGAAACATTCTCCGAAACCGTACCTACTGGGCGATTTCAGATATTGACAACTGCAAAGAAGTTGATCCCGAAGAACAGAAATTACTGGAAATACTTCGGAAGCAGAATGTTAAAAGTTTCATTTTGGTGCCGATTTTTGATGAGGATAAATTACTGGGAATCCTCGAACTTTCTTCTCAGCGCGTGGGCGATTTTAATTCTGTCAACGCTTTTAAACTGAATTATATTTTACCATTTATTCAGGACAAATTATCGCATGTCACCACCGATTTGGAAAATGAAATCGAAGCCATCATTCAGAACGAATATACTTCCATTCATCCCAGCGTGCTCTGGCGTTTCAAAGAAGAAGCTTTTGAATTCATCCGCCATAAAAGATTGGGATTGGAATATGCACTGAAGGAAATCGTTTTCCATGACGTTTATCCACTTTATGGTCAAATCGATGTGCAAGGTTCGTCAAACTCAAGAAATCAAGCCATTCAAAAAGACCTGATTTTGCAAGTTCAGGATTTGATTCATCTTTTTGAACTGATTTATGAAAAGGCCGGACTTCCCCTTTTCGAGCAGAAAATTTATGAATTAAAAAATTATCTTCAAGAACTCAAATTGCTGATTTCCAGCAATACCGAACAACTAATTCAGAATTATATTTCGACCGAAATCCATACCATTCTGAATAATTATAAATCCAATTCCAGCGACCGGCATATCAGAGCCGAAATCGATTATTATTTTGAAAAAACCATTCCCTTGACCGGTGTTTTTTATCAGGAAAGAAGAGAGTTTGACGAATCGATTTCCATCATCAATAAAAAACTTGCTATGATTCTGGACGAAAAACAGAAAGAAGCCCAAAGCTATTTTCCGCATTATTATGAACGCTTCAAAACCGACGGCGTGGAACACAGCATGTACATCGGGGCTTCCATTGTTCCTGACAAGGGTTTTCATGATTATTATTTACGAAATCTTCGTTTGTGGGAATTGCAGGTGATGTGCGAAATGGAAAATTATTTCTATAAACTTCGTCCGACTTTACCACACGACCTCGATGTAAGTTCCTTGATTCTTGTTTTTGGCTCACCGATTTCAATCCGTTTCCGAATGGATGAAAAGCAGTTCGACATCGATGGTTCTTATAATGTTCGCTACGAAATTGTCAAAAAACGAATTGACAAGGCAAAAATCAAAAATTCTGAGGAACGAATCACCCAACCCGGAAAACTCACCATCATTTACCAAAATCGGGAAGAAGAAAAAGAATACCTGAATTACATCAAACTGATGCAACACAAAGGAATGCTGGATCTGAACATCGAAAATCTCGAAGTAGAAGATTTACAGGGAATCATCGGACTCAAAGCCTTGCGAGTCGGATTTATTTACCACGAATCCGAAAAAGTTTATACCGATTTCAAAATCATGGAAAACTGATTCTTCTTATTTCATTATAAAAACTCCGTATGAGTTAAAGCTTGGCGGTACGAAGTCCAATAATTGAAATAATTTTAATGGATATTTGCTTTGGCAAAATCCTGACAAAATCTAATTGTCGAAATGGAAAACTTGTTCGTTTAGGATAATTTTACCACTAAGAACTCAAAGTTTTTTCACAAAGAACACAAGGAAGAACTCCTTATTGATTAAGTTTTCTAAGCTGGGCTTAGCCGATTTTCAATTTCAGTATTTGAAAACTCCGTAGGAGTTAAAGCTTTGGAGCCTTGGGCGTAGCCCAAGGAATTAAATAACCAATACAACAATTTTGGCGCGCATTTTTGAGGTGAAACATTCAAAAATCCTGACAAAATATAATTGCCGAAATGGAAAACTTGTTCGTTTAGGATAATTTTACCACTAAGAACTCAAAGTTTTTCACAAAGAACACAAGGAAGAACTCCTTATTGATTAAGTTTTCTAAGCTTGGGTTTAGCCGATTTTCAATTTCAGAATTTGAAAACTCCGTAGGAGTTAAAGCTTGGTAGCCTTGGGCGTAGCCCGAGGAATTAAATAACCAATACAACAATTTTGGCGGGTATTTTTGAGGTGAAACATTCAAAAATCCTGACAAAATCTAATCAAAACATTAAGATTAATGGTAAAAAAATCAAAGGTTCTCAAATCCGATGTTGAACTTTAAAAACGCCCATACAAAAGTGATGACCGATAAAATAATTCCAATCGTAAAGATTCCATAGGTAATGCGGAGTAAATAATATTTCCGGTTGAGCACCAGTCCGAGGTAATACAAATCCCGAGTCAGCGCATTGTAAAGTGCTTCCCGATCCTTCATCAGATCATTCATCGCCCATTCATATTCAGAAATCGGCATTTTATGAAAATTCCCAAAAAACAGCAAATTGACCTGTCTTTTCTCGATTTCTTCCCTTGAAAAAGTTCCTTCCGTTACCTTTGGTCGGGTGGACATAATGGCAAAAATGATTGTAATCACACTGGAAATCATCAGCACAAAAGTAGGGATGATTAAATGAAAATTCCTTGCCGCATCCAGCTTAGGAATCAAAGTTCCCAAAATGATGGAAATGATTATCGCATTAACCGAAAGCAAAATATTGGCCTTGCTGTCTGCAATTTCACTCAGCCGGGTATGATTGTTCAGCGTCACACGAAACATCGTATCGATCGCTCGTGAAAATCGCTCGTCTTTGGGTTCTTTCCCTTTGGATTTGCCTCCTTCACCTAGATTTAATTTCTGAATTTTTTTCTGAAGAGCCGCAATGTTTTCATTCTTGGCTTTTGACCAGTTTTCCCGGGCAAAATCTGTATAATAGCGGTGTTCTTTTAAAAGATGACTCCGGTTAAGTGAAGCCCATTCTTCGTCGGTATAAAACTTATTTTCAGTCAGTTCCCATTCCGCGCGAAGCAGTTCTGAAATCGCCGGATATGTTTCTTCCGCAAAATGCGATGTATCGGCATCTTGTATGATTTTTTCCAATAAATCTACTGGTTCATGTCCGTGTGTAGTAGCCAGAATGATTCGCTGAACTTCCCTTATTTTTTCATCTGGAAATCCTTCTTTTCTCAGAAATTCCTCCGCAATTTTCGCGCTTTTTTCTTCGTGATTTTCTCCTGAATCCGAATAGCCGGCATCATGAAACCAGGCCGCAAGCATGAGGATTTCCATTTCTTCTTCCGAAAGATGATGCGCCTTGCCCAACAAATCAGAGGATTGAACCACCCGAAATATATGTTGGAAATTGTGGTAAAGATAAGCTTCCGATACCTTATCTTTGAATAACCCGAAAATAAAATTTTCTGCTTTCTGACTAAGCATGAGATGGTGAATAAGTGACATACGAATATATGTTTTTTTATGAAAAGAATTAAACTAAAACCCCTAATAATCTTTGGAACACTTCTGCCGATTTTTTTGACGCAATCCTGCACAACTTATTCTCCCCAATATGGTAAAAAAATCAGTCAGCCTGTTGAAGAAAAATCAGACGAATCAGAATTATTCCATCGCCTTTTCCTGATTGGCGATGCCGGAAATGCGGAAGAACCTGAATCTCAGCAAACTTTAAAATTTTTTGAAGAAAAAATCAGTCAATCCGAAGAAAATGCTACTATTTTATTCCTTGGCGACAATGTTTACCCCAAAGGAATTCCAGACAGTTCCAATCTCGAAAAACGAAAATTGGCTGAAGAAAAATTAAATTACCAACTGGAAATCGCTAAAAAGTTCAAAGGTAAATCCATCTTTATGCCGGGTAACCATGATTGGTACAGCGGCTTGGAAGGCTTGGAGGAACAAGAAAGAATCGTCAGTGAAACTTTGGCCGATAAACATGCATTTCTACCACGCAAAAACTGCGGTATCGAACGCTTGAAAATCAACGGCGAAATCATCCTTCTGGTCATTGATTCACAATGGTACCTCGAAAACTGGAACAATTATCCGAAAATCAATGACGATTGCGATATCAAAACCCGCGAAGATTTTTTTGATGAAATAAAAAGCGAACTGGATAAATTCCAGAATGAAACCTTGATTCTCGCGATTCATCATCCGCTTTTGTCAAACGGCTCCCACGGCGGAAGTCATTTATCGCTCAAACAGCAGCTTTATCCGTTTGGTAATATTCCTTTGCCGGTTTTGGGTACACTCTTCAATTTCATGCGGAAAACAATCGGAATTCCCCAGGATTTGCACAGCGCACCTTATCGGGAGCTGGCCAACCGTATCAAAACAGAAATTACCGACCGTGACAATGTGATCGTGGTTTCGGGACACGAACATAATCTGCAGTACATTGAACATCAAAATATCAAACAAATCATCAGCGGAGCAGCTTCCAAAACCGACCCTGCCCGGGTGGTTTATCCCAACGATTTCTCCTACGGAAAACAAGGATACGCCATTTTGGATTTGTACAAAGATGGTTCGGCAACTGTATCTTATTTCGGGAATCAGGAAGGCGTTGAGAAACTTCTTTTTTCCCGACAGATTCAGGAGCCGGCCGCGAAAACTGATTGGAATACTAAATTTCCCGATGAATTTCCAACTAAAATTACTTCGTCCATTTATCCGCCCGATAAAACCCAAAAAAGCGGAATTTACAACTGGCTTTTCGGACGTAAATACCGGGATTATTACGGAATGCAGATAGAAGCACCTGTCGTGCAACTCGATACGTTGCTCGGTGGGCTGAAACCTTTGCGGTCAGGCGGTGGAACGCAGTCCAATTCATTGAGACTGGCCGATAAGGACGGAAAGGAATATGCCATGCGGTCGCTGAAGAAAAATACCACGAGATTTTTACAGACTTTGTATCCGGAGCAATATGTGGAACTGGATTTTGAAAATACAGGAGTTTCAACTTTTCTTTACGATTTCTATACTTCGTCAAATCCTTTTTATCCTTTTATTCTGAACGGATTAGCCCAACCACTGGGCATCAATCATACTTTGCCCGAACTTTATTATGTGCCCAAACAGGCCGCATTGGGGAAATACAATGAAGATTATGGTGACGAATTCTACATGATCGAAGAACGTCCTATGTCGGAGCACAGTAAGAAAGCCAATTTTGGTGAGGCAGACGATATCGTGAGTACCATGGATTTGCTGGAAGCCATTCAGAAAAACGAAAAAGCAAAAATCGATGAAGAAGCCTTTATCAGAGCACGTTTGTTTGATATGTTGCTCGGAGATTGGGATCGTCATCAGGACCAATGGCGCTGGGCGGAACATGTTCTGGGCGAAAATAAACTCTACCGCCCGATTCCGCGGGACCGAGATCAGGTTTTTGCCCGATATGACGGCGTTTTGCTCAAACTCATGATCAGCATTCCGGCGACACGACATTTTCAGCATTTTGATGAGGAACCCAAAAGTTTGAAATGGCTCAATAAATCGGGGAATCCGTTGGATATGGCTTTTATCCATCAGGCAACCGAAGAAGATTGGGTGGCGCAGGCGAAATTTATTCAGGAAAATCTCACAGATGAAGCCATTGAAGCCGCTTTTGCACAACTTCCCGAAAATCTTCAGGATGAAAATTCAAAAGAAATCATTGAAAACTTAAAAATTCGAAGAAATAAACTTCAGGATTGGGCAAAAGAGAGATACAGCCAATTGCAAAAACTTGTAGTGCTGACCGGTACCGATAAAGAAGACCGCTTCGAAATCAATCGCTTAGAAAACGGTAAAACCGAAATAAAAATTTACCGGATTAAAAAAGAAAGCGAAGTTTTCATTTCCCAAAGAACTTATTCGCTTGATGAAACCAAAGAAATCTGGGTGTACGGATTGGACGATGATGATATTTTTGAAGTAAACGGCGAGAGAGATCAATACATCAAAATCAGATTGATTGGCGGACAGAATCACGATGTGTTTAAGATTCAAAACGGAAAGAAAATCATCGTTTACGATTATAAAACCCGCAACAACACCATTGAAAATCAGGGAAATGCAAGAGTCCGGCTGACCGATAATTATAATTTGAATAATTACGATTATCGGAAACCTCAATACGATGTGCTTTTTGCTTTGCCGGGCGTCGGATATAATCCCGACGACGGTGTAAAACTGGGCGCTGATCTGAGTTATGAGGTCAATCAATTTAACCGTGATCCTTTTTCGCAAAAGCATAATTTCCGGGGAATGTATTATTTCGCTACGCAGGGTTTTGAGTTCGAATACGAAGGCGAATTTGTGAATGTCCTTTGGGACTGGAACCTGAATTTGCAGGCGAGATGGACAAGTCCGAATTTCAGTCAGAATTATTTCGGTTTTGGAAACGAAACGGAAAATCCAGAAGATGAATTCGGCAAAGATTATAACCGCGTGAAAATTCAGAATTTATCCTTTGCGCCTTCTTTGGTCCGAAAAGGAAGATACGGTACCGAAATTTCCTTCGGAATGGACGTCAAACAAATGAAAGTGGATGATACAACGGACAGATTTGTTCTGGTTTCAGATGAACTGAATCCGGACGTTTTTACATCGAAATATTTCGGGACTGTTCATCTCGGATATTCCAATGAGAATTATGACGACAAAGCCTTTCCTACATTGGGTTTTACTTTCAATGCAAGAGCAGGATGGACGATGAATCTGGAGGATTCCGAACGGAATTTTACCACTTTGGAATCACATCTTGGATTTACTCATAAACTGATTCCGAGCGGGAAATTGGTGTTTTCCACTTTGTTCAAAGGGAAAATCATTCTGAATGACGAATTTGAATTTTATCAGGGTGCAAATCTGGGCGGAAATGACGGAATCAGAGGATTCAGAAACGAAAGATTTTTGGGAAATAAATCTTTTTATCAAAGTTCCGATCTCAGATTATTATTGGGTTCGGCCAAAGGATTCATACCTGCCAAATATGGAATTTCAGGTGGATTTGATTACGGAAGAATCTGGCATGACGGCGAGCATTCAGACAAATGGCATACTTCCTACGGAGGAGGAATCTGGCTGAACGCCGCTGCACTGACCAGTCTGCATCTGGATTTTTTCCATTCGGAAGATGGAAACCGTTTTAGTTTTGGACTTGGATTTAATTTTTAATTGTGAAAGCGAAATTTATTTTAATACTAATCATTTTTTTGAGTCTGAAAGCCTTCGGACAAGAAGACAGTTTGCATTTAACAACGGATTCAATTCAATTAAAATCCAAAAATAAACTATGGAAAAACCTGAAATATGATGTCACAACCATTGCTGGCGGAACTTTGAATGGTTTTACTCAACCCATTCGTTGGGAAAAAGATGATTTCCTCATTGCGGGTGCTACCGCAGCCGGATTATCGGTTTTGTATCTGGCCGATGAAGAAACCAGTAAGTTTTTCAGAAATCAGTCAGACGATATTCCCGGATCCGTTAAAGAATTCGGATGGCTATTTGGTCGGCCCGAAGCGAATTATAGTTTGACTGCTGGTGTTTATTTGGTAGGATTGATCACGGACAATGAAAGAATACGGGAAACGGGGGTTTTATTGGTGACTTCTTCCATCATCGGAGGTGTAGCGCAACAAACAATGAAAACCGTAGTAGGGCGGGGAAGACCTGACCTGGAAAAGGGACATGACCAGTTTCGGTTATTCCGCGGTGGTCATGCTTATGGTTCTTTTCCTTCGGGGCATACGATTTTATCGACCACGACAATCTATGCTTTGTCCAAACAATTTGAAAATCCCTGGATAAAAGGAGGTTTATATACCATCGGGTTGGTGACCCCGGTTTCCCGACTTTGGGCGGGGGCGCACTGGTTGACCGATGTTACTTTGAGTTTGGTGATGAGCGTTGCCATCGTGGAAGGTGTTGACAGTTTTCTCAAACGCAAACAAAAATACGGAAACCTAGATCCTGAATCTTTGTCTTACCTAAACAGAAACCGTGAAATCAAATGGAACCTGAGTTTGGGACCGGGAACCGTTGGTTTGGTAGGTGTTTTTTAAAAGGGATATTTTATTTATTCAATCAATCAATCAATCAATCATTCATTCATTCAAAATTTTATTATTCATTCAATTATTATATGAATAGAAGGCGCCTGATAGCAGGATTAAAGCCACCTTAGTGCCAGTATAAAGCCACTCACTTATCTATTAGTACAAACCAAAGTTTTTCTCGGAATTAAAAAATCCTGCTGAATTCAGCAGGATTCTCACTATATTTTTATGAATTCATCTATTCGGTATTCACCATTTTCATAATAGTATTTAATATGGAATTTTGAATGTTCCAGGAGCACAAGTTCAAATTCGACGGTTGAATCTCCCCATTCGGGGTCTACATAAACCAGTCTTAAAATATTTCCCGAAATGATCCAATTTCCTTCTCCTTCAATTTCTGAATCATATCTTTCTGTAAAAGTTCCGTCCGATCTAAACTCCAAAGTTACAGGTTCATAGGTTGTGTGCCACTCGTCTTCACTTAGAAAGCTGTCCATAAAGGCATTGTACTTCCAGGTGCCAACTATTGAATTTATTTCGCCCGCATTGTCGTCATCACTTGAACAAGCAGTGAACACAAAGAAAATGGCGAGAAGGGCCGTAAAAAAACTTCTGTTTCTCATAATAATTGATTTTTAAATTAATTGTTTACTAATTATGAGAATTCATGAAACTTAATGATTGGTGAGAGTTAATAATAAATTTACTTTTTCTCTTTCTTCAACTTTTCGTTTTTTGCTTTCAGCGAATCAACTTTTTCTTCGAGATTTTCTACTTTGTCTTTCAGTGTTTTTTGTTTTACGCTGTCCATTTGTTTTTCCAAACTATTGAGCGAATCACGTCCGGTAACATCATTGCCTGCATCAGGGAATTGGAAAGGATAATCCCCAAACAAACTAACCAGACGGAAGGTGCTGTAAATCGTTCGGTTTTTGCGGTTTCCAAGTGAAATGATGGTGGCTTCATTATCAAAATCACGAACGTAAGTCGTATTATTACCATGCCACCAACCGTTGTGGTAAAGGATTTTTCCACCATCGTCCCATTCCATAAGTCTGATTCCTAAGCCATAGTTTTTCACGCCTTTGGCTTCATAACTATAACCTTTCCATGCTTTTTCTTTTAGCTTTTTGGGAAGGAATTTTTCTGAATACATGGCGATGTCCATATTGAGCAGATCGCGCGGTGTCGAATACACATTTTTGTCGCCATAGGTTACATCCAGGTGGTCATATTTCCATTCGCGGCCGT
>JAEWHB010000071.1 GCA_023388015.1 Bacteroidota bacterium | reverse complement strand
GACCGTGTTTCATCACCGTTTTTCCTTTAGGATTTAACAAACCTGCATACTTGGATCTGGCCACTGATTCACTTACCTCTGACTGACTCATTTCCAAAGATTCTGCTATTGGTTTTTGTTCCCACAGGTCTGTATTGATGCTGATAATCTTCAGCAACAATACTATATCCTGCGGTTTCATTTGTTGGTTCTTTTTCATATATCGTAAATCGCAATACGCAATATTAATGATTATTTTACTAAAAACCAATCCAATAAAAAACTCAAATTGCATATCGCAATATGCGATACCGATGCAACCATAGCTAAAAAACCTGATTGATTAACGCCTTTTATCTATTTCCCTTTGTTTTGTTTTTTGTTGCTTTTTCGTTGTTAAATTTACTGTATTCTTCTCTGCAAATCTTCAAAAAGTCCGATCTTTGAAGCATTCTTTCAATTAAGGGTATTAATGCTTCAGAATATTTATGTGTTGGATTTGACTTCTTTCCATTACTTATAGCGGTATGATACTTTTTGTTCCCCTTTATATTTAGTTTGTGAATAATACATTGAATCTCATATCCATTTAACTTCAATCTGTCTTTTAAATCAGAAGTTAATAAAGGAAACAATCTATCACTCTCAATGACCATCGTCGGGTCTACTAAACCTTCAATATCACCTATTAAACGCAAAGTAGGAAAACCTTCTTCATCACTTTCCACAAATTTACCTTTTTGAATAAATTTCAATTTATCCACAATAGATTTGTCAAGTAAAATTTTCCCATCACCAACGCTAATCTCTCCTTTATACGTGTCAAACAAACTTACATTTTGGGGTCCTATTTGTGCGATTTTCTGAATGTGCCGCATCCACATCAGCTTTTCTTTCTCCTTTTCTTTTTCCAAGACAGACCTAAGCTCAGAAAATTCAATCTCTTTTGTTTCCGCTCTGTAACGATAATAAATCGCACCCTCACGTAAATAATTATCCTTATTTTTAGAACAAATTATAGGTTTACTCTCTGCCTCTTGCACAGATAAGCAACCAAATTCTTTCCCATCAAACTCCAATATTTCTTGTGACCACTGAATTTCTTGTGAAAAATAATCCCGTATTATTCGATCAATTTTTTTAGGATCAATCTCTTGCCATTTTTTAATTGAAATCCCAATTGGCAGATGAGGAGAATCCTTTATTCCAAAAATAATTTGTCCGCCTTTATTGTTAGCCATTCCAATTAAGGATTTAGCATACTTAATTAGATTATCACCTCCCTGAAAAGCTTGCTTATACTCAATATCGAAGGATTCCCTACGTTTGATATAGCCTCTTTTATCTAATTCAAATGAAAATTTAGGTTTCATAATGGGTTATATAAATAATTAAAACACCTGATTGATCAACGCCTTTTGCAATGTCTTTGAGGATTGAAGTTTTGATGCTAGTTGCCCCACATTAGCTTTAATACTTGCTAAATCTTCATTTAAAGTAGAAATTGTGCTTTGGTCAAATGGAATTGATAGTTTTAATAAGTTCTTTCTTGAAATTCTAATTCTTGTTGTACCTGATGCATTTTGATTACACAAATTCTCAAAAAAATTTGTATTAAAAATACTATTTAAGTATTCTCTAATCTCAGAATCATCAATTCTTAAAATACAACAATCGACAGCAGTAATTGCTTTAGTATTTAATTCAGGAATAATACAACTTCTTCCGATAGGCTCGGGCATTCTTGCTATAATTAAATCATCTTTAAATACTCCTTTACATTTCAACTTTACAAATGTTTCTTCACTTATAAACTTATCTGATTTGTTCAAGAAAGTACCACGTCCAATATCTGCTAATTGAATTAATCGAATACCATTCTGGCTTTGATCCTTTGATTCAATCCAATCCCCATCAAAGCATATACCTTTTACTTCATCAATTATTTGTTCTAAACTTTTATGTTTTTTAATAGTTGAAATATATGTTGATATTGTAGATTCTTTCAACAATACCAACCTCTCCAACACCTCCAAATCCTTTTCAATTACGGTATCCATCGCCCATAATAATTCAGCTAATTCGGCTTGTTGTGCTTTGGGTGGGAGAAGGAATTCGTAGTTGGCAAGGTCTTTAAATTTCACTCTCGGAGATAAACCTCCGGCAGAATGTTTTACTGCATAGTCAAAAAACTTATCGTTATGAATGACAAAAGGCAAAAGACGTACATCCAATTTATCGTTGGCACGCATTACCGTAATATCACCTGAACATACACCATCAAAAACAGCTTGTGCTGCCTTCTTTAAATAAGCTCTTCTGCGCCCAAATAAAACATCCCCTGCTCTAAATACCTTAGTAAAAGTAGTGTCCGTATCTATAGAAAAAGAGTTTCTAAGATGTACATCTCCGGATTCAATATGTTCCAAACCTACAATATGCTCAAAACCTTCTGCAATAATATCTTTAGCAGTTTCCTTAGGCTCATAAACAACATCACCTAAAGTCACTCTTTCCCAATTATCTTTATTTATTTTAAATTCCATGTACTATTAATTCTGAAATAATTGGTTCATTGATTTTGATAAAGCTTCACTTATGGTTGTCCAATTTTTGTAGTCAGTTGCAAAGTCATTCTTTTGCTCTATACCTTCCAAAGCATCAGGTCGTACATACAAACTAATCGAAAGGTTTCCTTTATTTTCGTCCATAACAACATTGCTATCCACTACAACTGAAAAATCAGCGATGTTATCGTACTGTTTATAAGCATGGAATATTTTTTCAATATGTTGCTCTGATAAGAAACTCATCGTTTTCTCATTTCTTACTTCTTTTACAGCATTGATAAATAGAATCTTCCCTTTTTTATGCGCAGGTTTGTTATTATTGGTAATCAACAAACAAGCTTCCATAGGTGAATTGTAAAACAAGTTGGGTCCTAAGCCTATCACAGCTTCGACGACATCACTCTCAATCATCTTTCGACGCATCTCCGCTTCGCTGTCCCGGAATAAAATGCCGTGTGGCCAAAGCGAAATAGAGCGGCCGTTGTTTGTATCCAAAGACTTTTGAATGTGTTGCTGAAAGGCATAATCGGCACAACCTTGTGGTGGTGTGCCCCAGATATTACGACCCCAAGGATCATTCACAAAGGCATCGCGGTTCCAGGATTTAATGGAGTAAGGCGGGTTGGCCAAGATTACATTAAAGGTTTTCAATTGGTCGTTTTCCAACAAAGCGGGTTCGGACAAGGTATCGCCTCGTACGATTTTAAACTCCTCAATTCCGTGCATAAACATGTTCATGCGCGCAATGGCCGAGGTAATCAGGTTAATCTCTTGTCCGTATAATTTCAAGTTGCGGTATTCTTTGCCTTCTTCCTTCAGATGCAAAGCGCAATTCAACAACAAACCACCCGAACCACAGGTAGGATCGTACACCGATTCTCCCGGTTGCGGATCCATAATTTTGGTCATCAGTTTCACCACCGTGCGGTTGGTATAAAACTCCGCTGCCGTATGTCCGCTATCGTCGGCAAATTCCTTAATCAGGTATTCGTAGGCATTGCCCAATTTATCATCGGACACGTTCGTCAAATTGAGTGTATGCTGCGAAAAATGCTCTAAGAGGTTAATCAAGGTGGCATCTGACAAACGGTTTTTGTTGGTCCAGCTCGCATCGCCAAAAATTCCTTCCAAGGTATCGGGATTGGCCTTTTCAATTTCACGCATGGCATATTGAATGGCCATACCTACATTGTTCGTCGTTTCGCGTACGTCATTCCAATGTGCGCCTTCGGGAATCACAAAACGGTGATTTTCGGCAAAGGCGGCAAATTCCAAGTCGCCATCCGACTCGGTTAAAGCCAACTGAAATTCTTCATCATACACATCGCAGATTCGCTTGAAGAATAACAGCGGAAATATATATTGTTTGTAGTCGCCGGCATCAATGGTGCCCCGCAATGCGGTAGCCGCTCCCCACAAGTATTTTTCTAATTGTTGCTGGGTCATTATTTAGTCAGATTTTCAAAGTCATATAATCTATTAAAATCTTCTATATTATTGCTTTGGTTGTAATGATCATATAGAATATATAATTCTACATTTTCTAAATTTTTAACCAATTCAATGTTTTTGTCCAATAATTCCTTATTAATATTTCCTCCATGAATAACGACCATTTTATATTTCAAAGAATCACTAAAAGTAATTTCTTGTTTATTATCTTTTCCAAAATGAATCCAACCTTTTCTACCTCTTATATTAGAAACAAAATCGTTTTTCTTTTTGATGTACTTTTCTATATCACGATTCCAGCCCAAGTTGGTTTTTAAATCGTAATACTCTGTCAAAACATTATCAGAATTAATAATTGAGACATCAGGTTTAAAAGTGGTAGCTTTTCCCTTGGGTGAAAATCTTAAACTTGTCGTTTTATCCACCAAATATCTATAATCTTTTCGATTGATACGTTTAGCTAAAAACAATGCGAACAAATCCTCAATATACCCGGAAGAAACTTTAGCTTGTCCTCTAATTATATTAAATCCACCGTCACCTTCTGCAAGTTCCTTGCACCTTTTTTGGTGATCCCATACTTTTTGTAAAAATTCTACTTCAGTCATTTTCAGATATACTTTTCCAGGATTGTTTTAAACTTATTTTCAGCATCTTGACTTGCCGTCCAAGCTTCTTTTAACTGTTGCATCGCTTCTTCTACAGAAGGTAAGTTGTCTTCAATTACTTTGTCAATATAAAGTGGGATATTCAGGTTGTAATCATTCTCCTTAATTTGCTCCATATCAACCAATTTGACATAGTTTTCTACATCATGAAAGTCACGGTACCAATCAAAAATCTGCTGTACATGTTCTTTTTCCAAAAAGTTTTGAGCTCTTCCTACTCGGATTTGTTCCGATCCGTCGATAAATAGAATCTTGTTTTGCTTAGTTGTTTCTTTTTGCTTTTTGAATACCAAAACACAAGCCGCCAGCTGTGTGCCGTAGAAAATATTAGGCCCCAATCCGATGACGGCTTCCA
>JAEWHB010000046.1 GCA_023388015.1 Bacteroidota bacterium | reverse complement strand
TCTGACCGAGGAAGGTAAAAAGTTTGCCAATCAGGAAATCCTTTACCATGACCTCTACAATTTTGACGAAATCAGATATGTAAAAGCTCAATCTATAAACATTGTCGATGGAAAAGAAGTAAGAACTTCGGTTAAAAACAGCGAAATATATGATACGGAAGTAAGTGGAACATTGAGATCCAAACGTTTTGCCATTCCAAATGTCAAAGTGGGTACCATTATAGAATTTGAATACACGCATTTCAGCAAAAACAATTATTATTTTGAACCCTGGAGATTTCAACATGAGATACCTACTCTTTACAGCACATTTCAAATCAACATTCAGGCAGCCTATGAATTTATGCCGATATGCAGCGGTGAAAAAATCGTTAAATATGCCCGTGAAAACGAAAAATTAAGAAACCACAGAAATGTATGGACCATAGAAGACGTGCCGAGCATTGATAAAATTGATTATACTTACAACAAACAAGATGCAGCCGAAAAAATATTTTTTCAGTTGAAAGGATATATTAACATCAATTACGATCATGTAACAGAAATGATGAGCTGGACCGATTTAAATAAAAAAATCCTGGATTACGATGACAAAAACATAGACAATGCCACCCTAAGAAAAATTTCACTCAACATTTCGCCCGGTCTTAATGAAATTGACCAGATTGAAAAAGTTCTTGCCTATATGAGAAAAAATTACAGCTGGAATAACTATTATTCGCAAACTTCTTCCCAGTCAATGGAAAATCTGGATAAAAATAAAAGAGGTAATTCTGCTGATTTAAATTTACTTCTCAATCAATTGCTCAAAAGCAAAAAGATTCATGCACAACTTGTATTGGTCAGCCTAAGAGAAAACGGAAGGGTTAAGAAAGTATTTCCGTTCTCCAACCAGTTTAATACCTATATCAATCTCATTACGCTCAACTCAGGTGAAACTATTTTGGTTGATGCGCTGTATCCGGATGAAAAAGATTATAAATTTATTCCACTTAATAATTTCAATCAGTGGGGATTGATTCTCAGCAGAGGAAAAGAAACTTTTGTCAATATGAATCCTGTTTTGTCTGAATATCATTCTCTTCAAAACTATACTTTCAAAGACGGAAAATTTGTACTCACCCAAAACGACAAAAGAAACGGTTATTTCAAAGAAAACATAAAGGATTTACTCGGAATCCAACCCTATAATCTGCAGGAAAATTCGCTGGATATTTTTGTAAACGAATTGAGAAGAGATGCCAGAGAATCAGAAGACAATTTTGAAATGGAACGCATCATTTCAGAATCGGTTGCACCCGGTTCTTTTATGAATATTGAAAACCCGCTCCGCTCGGTAGTTTCACAATTTCAGCTAAAAGAACAAAATCGTGAACGTGCTTTGGAATTTAATTTTCCTTTTTACTATAAAACCGATGTTGTAATCGAAATTCCGGATGGATACAAAGTGGAAATTCCACAGAATTTTAATGTTCACAATCAAACATCGGCAAAAGATCTTGTCTATTTTCAAAGTGCAGAAATCAAAGACGGAAAGTTATTGATGCACATCGAATTCTATCTCGGAAAAGCAGTTTACTATCAGAATTATGCCCAAATCAAAGCATTTTTTGACAAAACAAATCTGGATGTGAACAAAGATTTATTGCTGAAGAAAAACTAAACATCCGAAACCATCAGATTGCAACCACGAACATCGGAATGGTCAAATCTTCCCAGAATTTCAAAGGAATTATCGGAATGAATTTTCCCTAAATCATCGGTAGCAATAAAGCTGCAGGAATTCAGATTAGCCAAATCAATCACATTGATTCCACCGGTTTTTTCATTGGCTAAAAACCCCAGAGGATCTTCCGTGTCCCGAATCAGAATTTTCATCCAATTAGGCGTTTCAAATCTTGAATTTCCTTTGGAATAAGCCTGTGAAAGCAATTCCGTCATTCCATATTCCGAATGGATTTCGTTCACACCCAATCCTTTTTTCAGAATTTTGTGTAATTCTTCCCGCGTAATTTCTTCCTTCCGGCCTTTCATTCCGCCGGTTTCCATCACGATTGTATTTTTCAATTCCAATTGAAAATTCTCCACGAAATCCAGAAGTGCAAAGGAAACGCCAATCAAAATCGCTTTTTTTCCTTCTTCTTCATTTCGGATTAAATCTTTGAATAATTCGTCGTGATTGTACAAATAAAATCCGCCTCTCCCCGATTTCTCCATCCAGAATTCCACCATATCAATCAGCGAAGAACCTTCGCGTTCCAAATAAGAAGGCAACAAAGCAAAAACCGTATAATCCTCAAAATCACCATAAAAATGAAGAAAACTTCTTTCCAGACTATCTCTGTAAAAACTCAAATCCGTTACCAAATGACGACTCGTTTGACTTCCCGTCGTACCCGAACTCGTGAAAATTTTTTCGGGTTTTTGGTTCCCTGAAATGATTTCAAATTCTTTAAAAAAACGAATGGGAAGAAAAGGAATTTTTTCAACCGAATGAATTTCAGCAGGACTCACACCTAAAAACTTGATGAAATTTTTATAAACCCAATTCTCATCAGCCTGAAAACAAAACACTTTCAACGCTATTTCATTGAATTCATCTTCATTCTGAATAGAAAATATTTCTTCTTTGGAAATCATTTCGCAAAGTTATCAACTTGAAACTTGAAACCTGAAACTTTAAACGAATTTATTTGCCTAAAGCTTTATTGGCCTGATACAAATGATCACCGATTAATTCGTAGTTCTGAATCAATTCGGTATAATAAAGTGCGCTTCGCGCCGATAATTTCTCTGATTCTATCGCTTTTAACAAAGCATCTTCTGCCTTTTCAAACTTTTTATCGATGGATTTTTCAATCTGTTTGGCCTCCAGCAAATCCACTTTACCGTTTGTTTCGTTAAGATTTTGAACCAAAGTCGTAGTCGCCATGGAAAGAGAATCCTGCAATTCCAAAAGCAATTCTCTCAATTTGGGAGTAATAAAACTATTGCTTTTTCTTCTTTCCTTATGAATGCTTGCAATTTTTAGTGCCAAATCACCAATGTTTTCCAAATGGTGACAAATTTCAATCAGTCGGTGAATGTTCAACGCCACTTCGCCTGACATTTCGAAGTGATAAATCGAATTCAGATAATTCAAAATACTTTTCTCCAAATCATCGCTTTCTTTTTCTAAGGTGAAAATCCGGTTTTTCAATTCCTTCAGTTTTCCCTCGTCACTTTCCGAAATCATCCGACCTAAATTATTGATAATCTGACGTGTAATTCCGGCAAATTTTACAATTTCGCGGTTGGCTTCGTACACATACATTTTGGCCGTCGGCCCAAATGGTCTTCCGATTAATTTCAAAGCCGATTGATCATTGGATTTATTCAGATACTTTTTCTCGGTCCAATCCGCAATTGAATTCACAAAAGGTAAAATCAGCAAAGCCGAAACCACATTGAAAAACGTATGAAAGGAAACCAAAATAATTTCTCCGTCACCCGAAATTAAGTTTTTCAACAATTCAATAATCCGCGGCACGAAAAAGAAAAACAGCGAAACGCCTGCCAGATTGAAAAAGAAATGAAACCAAGCCGTGATTTTGGAAGCTCTGTTTCCGACTATGGAAGCGAGCAAAGCCGCCGAAGTCGTCCCGATGTTCGCGCCCATCACCATCATGGCTGCGTGTTCCAGATTCATTCCTTTGGAAACCAAAACCGCCGCCAAAAGCGTAAAGGCGCTGGACGAATGAAACAGAAAAGTCACCACGATACCAATCAGAATGAAAATCAGCGAAGAAGCATAAGAACTATTTCCACCAAATTCTTGTATATATTCCTGAAAAACAGGATGTTCCGAAAGATCAGGAAAAAAGGTATTCAGAAAATAGAATCCGATGAAAATCAGCGCAAGTCCAATGGAAAACTCGGCCCATTCTTTGGCTTTTTGATTTCTGAAAAAGAAAAATGTGATCGCAATGGCGATGATTGGCAAAGCAAAAGATTCTATATGCCAAACCATTCCCAGTCCGATGATGAACCAGAGCTTAATGACTGTTCCGACGTTGGCTCCCACTATGATGGAAAACGCACGACGTAGGTTCAGAAGTCCCGCATTGACAAAGCTCAACGTAAGAATGCTTACAATAGATGACGATTGCAAGGCGCCTGTAAAAATGGTTCCCGCCAAAACGCCCGAATAAGGATTCTGAGTCATGCGGTTGAGGAATTGTTGCAATTGTCCGCCGGCAGAACGTTGCATGGCCTCACTCATCACTTTCATCCCGTAAAGGAAAAGCGATACAGAGCCCAGCACATTCAAAATCAGCAGAAAACTTTGCATACTTCGGTTTAAGAATGCAAAATTACTTCGTTCAATGTAAATTGATTGTTAAGGATTTGAGTTGAGTATTTGAGTTGTAGAGTAATGGGTAATTGAGTCTTTAATTAAATTAAATTTCGTCCCTTAGGGACGTCTGGTGGGTAAAAACATAAAAAAAATCAAATTCTTTGTCCCGTAGGGACAATTCGTAGTTTAAGGTTTCGTTTTGGCTATGGTATACATCACAAAAAAAGCCTTTCAGCTTCCAAAACGCTTTCCGGTCGGCCTACATCCACTAGGATTCCGCCACTATGGTCAAAACCTAGAATTTTCTCTGTTTTCATCAATTCCATATAAGTTGTCATGATGGAAAACTTTCCAGAGTTCGGCATTTTTTCAAATATTTCGGGATGGATGATATGAATTCCGCTGAAAGCTTTTTCGGTCAATGGTTTTTCAGATGCGATGATTTCTTCACCCGAATTCAGGTTTTTCCAACCTTTCAGTTGATTATTATTTTCGAATAATAATTTCCTCGAACTCTTTCTATCCGAAACCGCCAGCGTAACCAAAGGTTGATTTTCCAAATGAAATTTCATCAGTTCGGAAATATTCAAATCGGTCAAAATATCCACATTCATCACTAAAAAGGGTTGATTTCCTAATAAATCTTTGGCTTTTACCAATCCACCACCGGTTTCCAAAACCTCATCCGATTCATCCGAAATCTGAATATTCACTCCGAAATTTTCATTCTTCTCCAAAAAATCAAAAATCTGATCTGCAAAATGATGCACATTGATCACAAATTCCTTGATTCCATACGATTTCAGGTATTCAATATTGCGTTCCAACAAAGTTTTTCCGTTTACCACCGCCAAAGCTTTGGGGTGATTGTCGGTAAAAGGTTTCAGGCGGGTTCCGAGGCCGGCAGCAAATAAAATTGCAATCATAATATATTTTTCACGAATTTAATCTGCGAAAAACAGCGCTATCAGCGGGAAAATATCTTGCCCGCAGATTCCACAAATAAACGCAGATTTTAATAAATTTCATTTACCCAATTCTTCGATTCTTGCTCCACGTGTTTCACCACAACCTCCACCTCCGGAAATTTCTCCGAAATATGTTTGGCCATCGCATCAGCCGAATAAACCGAACGATGTTGTCCGCCCGTACAACCAAAGTTGATTTCCAAATGGGAAAAACCACGCGCCAAATAATCTTCGATGGAAATATCGACCATCGTAAAAGCTGCACTGAGAAAATCAGCAATTTTGGTTTGGGCTTCCAGGTATTCGATCACCGATTTGTCACGTCCCGTGATGGTTTTATATTCCTGAATTCTGCCCGGATTGAGTATGCCGCGACAGTCAAAAACAAAACCGCCGCCATTGCCCGATTGGTCTTCCGGAATTCCTTTTTTGTATGAAAAACTTCTAATGGTAACCGTCAATTTCTCCTTCATCCATTTTAATTTTAATTTTTATAAATGTCTCCGGCTTCGCTAATTCTTCAATCACTCTTTTCATTTCCGGATAATTTTCCAGCAAAGCCAAACTTTTAATTTCATTCAGATTTTTTAAGGCGAATTCTATGCTCGCCAAAAAATGCGGTTTCCGTTCATAAATTCCCCGAAATCCATAAGTACCCAAAACCTGCAAAAGCCGTTCAATCAAACAAAAATCATATCCTTTTTTAAACTCAAAACCATCCAAATCTTTTTGCGTCAGTTCGATGAATTCTTTTACATAAACCTCATAAAATTCAGATTTCCATTCGCCCGATAATTTGGCTTTTGCCTGCCAAAGCAAAGAAACCAAATCGTACTGAACCGGACCTTTCATTCCACCTTGATAATCAATAAAAAACGGTTCATTCTCCTGCACCATAATATTGCGCGACTGAAAATCCCGATAAACAAAATACTGATGGGGAAGCTTTTCAAAATACAATGCAAACCGCTCAAAATCAACCAACAACCTTCCTTGGTTGAATTCAACTCCCGATAAATTCAAAAAATAATTTTTAAACGAAAACAAATCCCTCAAAACCATCAGATAATTGAATTTCGGATAACTGAAAGCTTTGGAATAATCCAGATTTTCATCACCCAAAACTTGCAATTTCGCTAGCTGCTTCACTGATTTTCTAAAAATTTCTTTGGCTCGGGATTTATCGGTTTCCAAAAGATTCATCAAAGATTGATTTCCCAAATCGGATTGGGTATAAAGCGAAAAATCATCCGAAACCTTATCGATTTTGGGAAGATTCTTTATGACTTTCGAAAAATGAGTTGTAAAATAAAGAAAAGTTTTGTTTTCTTCTATGTTTTCACTTTCGGTCAAAATCAGTGATTTTCCTTCCGAATGGAAACGATAATATTTCCGGGAAGAACCGCTTTGCGCCAATAATTCCAATGAATCAAGGGCGGTTTGTCCGTAATGGGAATTTAAAAAAGTAATGATTTTGGAATTCATTTGAAACTTTCCCCAAAGTTAAAGGTTTCGTTGTGATTTGCTTTCAAAATTTGTAATTTTACACTATGGTCACAATCAGAATAAAAGAAAACAGTAAACAAGCCAAAGCGTTAATCGAAATGCTGAAGACTTTTCCTTTTGTCGAATTCAAAGAAGAACCTGATCGATACAACGAAGAAACAGAAAAAGCAATTCGCGATGCGCGTGAAGGAAAAAAATATGATTCGCGCAAAAAATGTGCAGGACTTATTAAACAAACTAAAGGTTTAAATGTACACAGTAATTGCTACTCGAAAATTCAAAAAAGATTTAAAACTTTGTCTCAAAAGGGGCTTAGATGAGTCAAAATTTGATGAAGTAGTTTTATTCCTGGCAAATGAAGGTAAACTTCCGCAAAATTTAAAACCTCATAAACTAAAAGGAAAATACAATGGCCTTTGGGAATCTTTGGGAATGTCATATTCAACCCGACTGGTTGTTGATTTGGGAACAAGAAGACGAAATCCGGCTGATTTCCTTGATTAGAACCGGAACACATTCTGACTTATTTTAAAACAAAAAACCTGTCAGGGTTGAAGCTGACAGGTTTGAATATTTTCTAATTATTTTCCTAATTTTTCTTTGAGATTGCTCAGCATCGCATCCGTCATCGCCGATAAATCAAATTTCGGTTTCCAGTTCCAATCCTTCTGAGCAACCGAATCATCAATACTTCCCGGCCAGGAATCTGCGATCTGCTGACGGAAATCGGGTTGGTAAGTGATTTCAAAATCCGGAATATGTTTTTGGATGTCTTCCGCAATTTCTTTTGGCGTAAAACTCAAAGCATGTAAATTATAAGAAGTCCTTACCGATAATTTATCGGCATCGGCCTGCATCAGTTCAATCGTCGCTCGGATTGCATCATCCATATACATCATCGGCAAAGCCGTATTTTCCGAAAGAAAACATTCATATTTCCCTTCTTCCAACGCCTGATAATAAATATCGACCGCATAATCCGTCGTTCCACCGCCCGGACGGGTTTTCCAGCTGATCAATCCCGGATAACGGATGCTTCGCACATCCACTCCGAATTTTTCATGGTAATAATTGCACCAAAATTCGCCGGCTCGTTTCGAAATTCCGTAAACTGTAGTCGGAATAGCCAAAGCATTTTGTTCTGTATTATTTTTAGGTGTATCAGGACCAAAAATAGCGATACTGCTCGGCCAATAAAGTTGTTTGATTTTTTTCTCTTTTGCCAATTCCAAAAAGGTCAAAAGCGAATCCATATTCAGATCCCAACCTTTTTTCGGATACTTTTCAGCGGTTGCGGAAAGCATAGCCGCAAGATGATAAACAATGGTTATTTCATGTTTTTCTATAATTTCGGCAATCTTACCGGCATCCATCACATCGAGTTTTTCATAATTGGAATCGGACTGATTTTCTTTGTCCTGAATGTCGGTTGACAACACATTTTCCATCCCGTAAATTTCTCTTAATGCCAATGTAAGTTCAGAGCCGATTTGTCCTAAGGCTCCGGTTACCAAAATTTTTTCTGTCATGATTATTTCCTCTGTTTGCAAGCAAATATACCATTTATGGTACATTTTGAATGTAAAAACTTTTTAGATTTGTATCTTCACATCCAAATTTTTGGACTAATACACATATTAAATATTTCGAAATGAAAAAATTACTTTTTTTAGGTATTGCTTTGGGTGGGATTTTCGCTTTCGGGCAACAGGATTTTCACGCCATTAAGTTAGAATACATGGACAAAACAGCTCAACCACAAGACGATTTTTACAATTTCGTGAATGGAAATTGGATGAAAAACACCGAAATCCCTTCCGACCGTGCCCGATGGGGAAGCTTTGACGAACTTCGCGAAAACACAGACCTTGTTTCGCTTTCTATTTTGAAAGGTCTTTTGGATAAAACATATCCGAAAGGAAGTGACGAACAGAAAATTGGGGATTTGTATCATTCTTTTATAGATTTCGAAGCGAGAGACAAAACCGGATTAAAACCCATTCAACCTTATTTGGACAGAATTGACAAGCTGAAGTCCATCAAAGATTTGGAGAAATACCTGACTGAAGTTACGCCTATTGGTTTAAACCCTTTTTATGGATTCAGTGTTCGTTCGCATATGAAAAACAGTGGACAAAACGCTATTTATTTGGGAAGTGCCAACTTAGGATTGGGACGTGCTTATTATCAAAAGGACGATGAAAATAATCGAGAAACTCTTGATAAATATTCTAATTATATCAACAAGATTTACAATTTCACAGGCGAGAAAACCAGAGATTTAAAAGGCCCTAAAATTGTCGGATTTGAAAAATCAATTGCCAATTCAATGCTGACCGTAGAACAGGTACGCGATGCGAAGCTGCGTTTCAATCCTTATGCGGTAAAAGATTTGAAAAAACTTTCCAAAAATGTTGATTTAGCTAAATTTTTATCTGATTTAAATGTTAAAACCGATTCGGTAATCATCGGGGAAATCAAATATTTTCAGGATTTGGATAAATTCTTAACCGATAAAAATCTTCCGGTTATCAAAGAATATATGAAATTCCATTTGATTGATGGCGCAACCAACATTTTGACCAAAGAATTGGACGAATTGAGTTTTGACTTTTATGGTCGTCAATTGAGAGGTCAGCAGGAACAGAGAGCGCTCGACAAAAGAGGTTTGGAATATGTAAATGGAAGTGTCGGAGAATTATTGGGTAAAATTTATGTGAAAGATAATTTCCCACCGGAAGCCAAAGCCAATGCGCAGGAAATGATTAATTATTTATTCAAATCATTTGAATTGCACATCAATAATTTGGAATGGATGTCGCCCGATACCAAGGTAAAAGCGCTTGAAAAACTAAATAAATTCACAGTAAAAATCGGTTATCCGGACAAATGGAGAGATTATTCCAATTTGGAAATCGTTCCTCATACTGAAGATGCCGCTTTGTTCAAAAATCAGATGAATTTGAGAAAATGGCGTTATGAATATATGTTCAATAAAATCGGCAAACCGGTTGACAGAAGCGAGTGGGGAATGTCGCCACAAACTGTAAATGCTTATTTCAATTCGTCCAATAACGAAATTGTTTTCCCTGCCGCTATTTTGCAGTATCCATTCTATGATTATCGTGCAGATGCTGCTGTTAATTTCGGAGGAATCGGTGCTGTAATCGGACACGAAGTTTCCCACGGATTTGATGACAGCGGTTCACAATATGACGGTGACGGAAATCTTGTAAACTGGTGGACAGACGAAGATCACGCAAAATTCAAGATAGCCGGAAAAGCGCTCGCAGACCAATACAGCCAATACGAACCGGTTCCGGGAACTTTTGTAAACGGCGAATATACGCTGGGCGAAAACATCGGTGATTTAGGTGGACTGAATGTTGCTTACGATGCCCTTTTGATGTATTTGAAAGACAAAGGAAATCCGGGCAAAATTGATGGATTTACACAAGAACAAAGATTTTTCATTTCTTGGGCAACTATCTGGAGAACCAAATCCACAGAAGCTGCATTGATCAATCAGGTAAAAACAGATCCGCACTCGCCGGGTTATTTCCGTGCAATTGGTCCGTTGGAAAACATCGAAGGATTTTACAAAGCTTTTGACGTAAAAAAAGGTAATAAGATGTATAAAGAACCCAAAGATAGAATCATTATCTGGTAATTATGATTATCCCAAAATTATTCAGATGGCTATTTTTTAGAAAAGTTATAAAAATGACAACAGTAGATGCTATAAAAAATCCGAATGCAACACTCATTGACATTCGTGAACCTTACGAATTAGAAATCGACGGAAACGTGGAAC
>JAEWHB010000018.1 GCA_023388015.1 Bacteroidota bacterium | reverse complement strand
GACAAATCAACGACCAGTTCATTCTAGATGAAAGAGGAAGAGAACTTTATTGGGAAGCTACCCGAAGAACCGACCTGATTCGTTTCGGTCAATTCACCGGCGGAAGTTATGTGTGGCCTTGGAAAGGACAGTCTCCGGAAGGAACTGCAACCGATCCCAAGTATGATTTATATCCGCTTCCGGTATCGGATTTGGCAGCAAATCCTAATTTAACTCAAAATCCGGGTTATTAATTCTAATATTCAGAACAATGAAAATTTTTAAATACATACTAAGCTTGATCTTCATTGCAGGAACGATTTCTTCCTGTACAGACGATGATTATACAATGCTTGACGGAACCGAACAAGCACCGACGCTTACGGTTGCTGGCGATACAAATCTGGTTTTACTAAGTGAAAATTCCGATATGGAAGCGGCTTCATTCTCCTGGAACGAAGTAAACCTGAACGTGAATACGCCTGTAACTTACATTTTACAAGCTGCATTGGGCGGAACGGATTTCGCCGCACCGGCTACATTGCAAAACTCAACGGACACTTCATTTTCAATGACTGTTGCGCAGTTGAATTCAAGAGCAATCAATATGGGAATTCTGCCTGAAACACAGGGTACCATTGATTTCCGTGTAATAGCTAGAATCGGAAATACCGATTCCCATGATATGATTTCGGCACCTATTACATTCACAGTTACACCTTATACAGATGTTCTTGACCTATCGACAGATTGGGGAATCGTCGGTTCCGCTACACCAAATGGATGGGACGGACCGGATATCCCTTTCTGGCAAACCGGAACTGAAAATGTATTTGTGGCTTATGCCAATTTGATTGATGGAGAAATTAAATTCCGTCAAAATAACGAATGGGATGTAAACTACGGTGGCTCAGGAGGAAACTTAGTTGAAGGAGGCGACAATATTCTGGTTACTGCTGGTAAATACAAAGTCACAATCGATTTCAACAATATGACGTATGTAATTGAAGCCTTTTCCATTGGAATAGTAGGTGATGCTGCTCCAAACGGATGGGACGGACCGGATGTTCCTTTGATTTACGATCCAACTTCTGACCAGTTCCGTGCAGTGGTTCAATTCACAGACGGTGAAATGAAATTCAGATTAAACAACGACTGGGGCGTAAATTGGGGCGATGACGGTGCAGATGGAACATTGGAAGCCGGAGGTGCAAATATTCCCGTAACTGCCGGTAAATATGTCGTTACCGTGAACATGAATGATATGACTTACGAAATCGAACCCATTGCAAATATCTGGGGATTGGTTGGGGATGCAACTCCGAACGGATGGGACGGACCCGATGTTCAATTGAACATTGATTACACATCTGATTATACTTCAGGCGGGGTTTGGTACATCAATAATGTTTCCCTTGTTGCCGGAGAAATTAAATTCCGTGCTGACAATGATTGGGGATTGAATTATGGGGATGATGGCGCAGACGGAACACTTGAGAACGGAGGTGCCAATATCGCAATCCCTGCCGACGGAAATTATGATGTAGTTATGGATCTTGACAATATGACCTATTCCATAACAGCCAATTAAAGAAAACATTATCCAACGCCGCATTTGCGGACTTGAACTTATAATTTGTACTCTTTGAAATCCTCTTGCGTTTATGTGAGAGGATTTTTTTAATTTAGGGAAATGAAATTCCGTTTCGATAAAAAATATTTTCTGTTTTTCCTGGGATTGCTCATCGTAGAAATCCTGATTGCTTTGTTTGTGGAAAACCCTATGATCAGAGGCTCCGTGGGAGATGTGCTCGTGGTGATTTTGATCTACTGTTTCATTCAAGCATTTTTTCAAATCAATAAAAAGAAAACCATCATCGGTGTTGGGATATTTGCATTGCTCGTCGAAATATCACAAGCTTTCCAACTTGTGGAAAAACTGAATTTACAGGACAGTAAGTTCTTTTCCACCGTTTTGGGAACCACATTTGACCTCAACGATATTTGGGCTTATTTGGCGGGCTGCGCCGTTGTTTGGATGCTGGAGTTTTATGACGATGATTCCCGCCCAAAAAAGAAAAAGTTTTTGGGGTTTTGATTTTATTACAACCATTAAGATTCACTCAAAACATCAATTTGAATTTATTAAGACTTGTTAAGCACAACAAGTTGATTTAAGTTTTCTTAATTATTTCCAATAACTTAATTAAAAATCAATACAACTGCGCCGTCATCGTGATTTCAAATGCAAATGCCTTGCTTACGGGACAATTTTTCTCGGCATCCTGCGCCAATTGATGAAATTCATGTTCGGGAATACCGGGCACTCTTGCTTTCACTTCCAATTCAGATGTGGACATTTTGCCATTTGCCATGGAAATATGGCAATCGGTCATGATTTCATCGGGCGTATAGCCGGCTTCCGATAGATTGGCGATGAGTTTCATGGTAAAACATCCGGCGTGTGCCGCAGCTAAAAGTTCTTCGGGATTGGTTCCGGTTCCATCTTCAAAACGACTGTGAAAAGAATAAGGCGTTTGGTTTAAAACATTGCTGTCGGTAGTTAAATGACCGCTGCCTTCTTTGATTGTGCCGCTCCAAACGGCTGTTGCTGTACGTTTCATAAAATTGATTTTACCAAACGCTGCAAAAAAAAGTCCAAAAACTGAGTTTTATAAAAGTATTAAGTACAAAGTATTAAGAATTAAGACTTTTTGTGATCTCTAAATTTGGATTCAAACTAAAAATTATGTGGTTAAGAAATTTATTTGAATTTAACGGTCAACATCGGTACCTCCGCCGTTCAATTTCCGGTTCAGTTCCGCTTGAAATTCCTCCATCACCGGCTTTACTGTATTTTCAGGTAGGTCACTGATGCGAATGTACATCAGCCCGTCGATGGCATCATTGAACTTCGGATCCACATTGAAACCAATGAGTTTTGCATTTTGTTTGATGTATTTTTTAATCAAAACCGGAAGACGCAAAACATTTGGCTCGATTTCATCAATCAGTTTGTCGAATTTATTCAAATCCGCTTCGGCTTCATCAAAGAAAAATTCTTTGTCCTCATCTTTCAGTTTCACTTTGAATTCCTTTTTCGGACGAACATATTGCGCCACATAAGGATCATAATAGTGCGATTTCATGAATTCAATCATCAGAGATTTCGAAAAATCCGAAAACTGATTGGAAATAGAAACGCTCCCTATGATATATTTCTCTTCCGGATTTCGAAGTGTTACATGGACAATTCCTCTCCACAAAAGGAAAAGCGGCATCGGCTTTTGCTGATAAGCCGGCACCACAAAAGCACGACCCATTTCGATGCATTTCTTGAAAAAGGGATGCAATTCCGGTTCGATGTGAAATAATTCGTTTAAATAAAATCCATCCACTCCAAACTGCTCATAAACCTCTTTCCCCAACGCCATTCGATAAGCTCCCACGATTTTATTGGCCTCATTGTCCCACAAAAACAAATGGTGATAATGCACATCATATCGGTCCAAATCAATTTCTTGATTGGTTCCTTCACCGATTTCCCGGAAAGTAATTTCACGCAATCTCCCGATTTCACGCAAAACATTGGGGATTTCATGGGCTTTGCTGAAATAACATTCGTAATTATTATTCTTAAAAAGTAAAGCATCCTCGGTCTTTCTCAATCCTTCTATTTCGGCATTGATCAAATCCGCAGAAGTCTCTTCCACAATGGGTTTGGGTTTCTTGCTTCTTGCATTGATCGCAATCGTAGCCGGAATTTTCAAGGTATCTATGAGAAGTGACCTTTTTTGGGTATAATAAGTGGAAAGTGCATAAGTTTTTTTCCGAAGGAATTCCGAAAAAGCTTTTACCTCTTCAAATTCCAATTGTTGTTTGGCTAAAATCGGTTTTCCAATTCGGATTTGTATCGGTTTCACACGAGGACGAACCATTTCCGAAGGAAGCATTGCTGTTTGTAAATTCGGACTGAGTGCCGCTATTCGATAAAAAAGCGGACTGTTTCTAGCCCGGAAGTACATCGGAATTACCGGAACATTCATTTTTTTAATCAGCTTGATAGCCGATTCCTGCCATTCGCGGTCGGCTACATTTCCTTCTTCGTCTTTAGCAGAAACTTCTCCTGCCGGAAAAATCCCAAGACAACCTCCGTCACGAACGTGCCGAATCGCCTCACGCATTCCCGAACTGCTGTTGTAAACTTCCTTTCGGGTTTCAAAAGGATTGACGGCGATGACCATGGGTTCGAGCGGTTGGATTCGGTGCAATAAAAAATTGCCCATCACTTTAAAGTCCGGGCGGATTTTACCAAGAATATGCATCATCAGAATTCCATCTAATCCACCCAGCGGATGATTGGAAACGACGATGAAAGGACCTTCCTTGGGAATTCGATCCAAATCCACATCGTGAAGTTCATATTTCACCTCTAGATCGTCCAAAAGATATTGCAGAAAATCGGCAGAATCCTTTCCCAATCCATTTTTGTACAAATCGTTTAATTTATTGATACCGCTGATGTTTTTAAACAACCAGGAAATAGGGTATCCAACCGGCCAAAACTTTTTAAGTCCGGAAGCCTGATAAATATCTTTGGTGCTGATTAAACTCATTCTTCTTTCACAATTATTTGCAAAGTATTTTTAATGATTTGACGCAGCAACTCGGTTCCTTTATAAAATGAATAGGAAGACTTCTCGTCAAAGTGCCTAAGGGTGTATAAAGATACCTCTTTTTCCCATTCAATTTGATATTCCGATTGTAGCTTGTCGGTCAGCACTTCCATCTGATTGAATTTGTCTTCCAGACAAAGCGATAAACTGATGGCCGAATTTTGCATCATATTGACTTTGATTTTCAAATCATGAAGCAAATTGAAAATCCGACTGATTTTTTCTTCCGTAATAAATGAAAAATCTGAAGTCGTAAGTCGCAAAAGGTTTTGGTTCTTTTTGACGATATAACAAGGCACAAAAGGCTCCAGCGTAAGTTTATTCTGAATTTCTGTTCCTGAACCCTTCGGGTTAATGAATGATTTCACATAAAAAGGAATTCCTTTTTGTCGAAGCGGTCGCATGGTTTTCGGGTGAATGACCGAAGCGCCGTAATAGGCCAGTTCGATGGCTTCTTCGTAGGAAATTTTATTGAGCAACTGTGCGTCCTCAAAATAACGCGGATCGGCATTCAGCACGCCCGGAACATCTTTCCAGATCGTCATACTTTCGGCATTCATGCAATAAGCAATAATTGCGGCCGAATAATCCGAACCTTCACGGCCGAGTGTCGTGGTGAAATAATTCGGGTCGGAACCCAAAAACCCTTGCGTGACATAGAATTTGGAATTGTCCAACGAGCTGAAATTCTTTTCGGTTTCCTCCCAGTTTAGATTTCCTTCCCGATAGGTTTCATCGGTTTTGATGAAGTCGCGCACATCCAGCCAGGTATTCTCAATTCCGACTGAATTCAAAAAACTACTGACGATTTTAGTCGAAATCAATTCGCCACAACAAACTACCTGATCGTACACAAAATCATAATTCGGCGATTTATTTCTTCGCAAAAAACCACATAAATCTTCAAAAAACTGACGGATTTCGGATTTAAGCGAAGCGGAATCGGTAAATAATTCATCGGCAATTTCCATATGCATTTGCCGGATTTCCTTGATCTTTTGGGCAAAATCAGCCTTTTCAAAATAAAGTTTGACAACTTGCTCAAGTGCATTTGTGGTTTTGCCCATGGCCGAAACCACCATAAAGGTTCCGTTGTAACCTGCTGATTTTAATACAGATGCGATGTTTCGCACGCTTTCCGCATCCTTTACAGATGCCCCCCCGAATTTGAATACTTTCATTAAATTTCTCTAATTGTATGCAAATATATAGCAATGAAGACTTTCAAGAAACTACCATTGCTGTAATTTGTACGTATAAACCTTTTCGTCTCTTAAAA
>JAEWHB010000237.1 GCA_023388015.1 Bacteroidota bacterium | reverse complement strand
TTTAAGAATAAAAAATGAACGAAAATGAAATTTCTAATAGTGTAATTGGATTAGCCATTGAAGTTCATACTATTCTGGGACCAGGTTTGTTGGAAAGTGCATACAAAGAATGTTTGTATTATAAATTAATTCAAAACGGATTCTATGTGGAAAAAGAAAAACCTATGCCTTTGATTTTTGAAGAAGTAAAATTGGAATGTGGATATAGGATTGATTTATTAGTAGAGAATAAAGTTGTAATAGAAATAAAAAGCATTGAAGCGTTTAATGATGTTCATTTAGCTCAGACTTTAACCTACATGAAATTGGGGAATTTTAAGTTGGGTTTGTTATTGAATTTTAATGTTTTTCGATTAAAGGATGGTATTAAACGAGTAGTCAATAAACTATAAACTCTGTGCTCTTTGCGATAAATCCTTTGCGCTCTTTGCGGTTAAATTTTTCAAATTAATACATTAAAAATCTTTTTAATTAACACACATGAACAAAGTTTTTTTTGCTTTTGCATTGATGGGAGGATTCTGTTTTTCCCAGTTCAAACAAGATTCCATCCAGTTCAAAAAACTTTCAGACGAAATACTCCTGAACGGAATTGCGTATGATAATTTGCGTGAACTTACCAAAGATATCGGCCATCGGCTAAGTGGCTCTGAAAATTATGATAAAGCCACGATTTGGGCCGAAAAGAAATTGAGAGAAGCCGGTGCAGAAAAAGTCTGGCTGCAGGAAGTAATGGTTCCGGTTTGGGTACGTGGAAAAGAAAGTTTAAAAATGAAGACCGATCACGGAAAATGGAAAAATTTGGAATTTCTGTCGTTGGGGAATTCAGAAGGAACCAATGGAAAGGATCTGGAAGCAGAGGTTTTGATGGTAGGTTCACTTGAAGAATTCGAAAAAATTCCGGCAGAAAAGGTAAAAGACAAAGCAGTATTTTTCAATTATAAATTCAGAGAGGATTTTGTTCAGACTTTTGAGGGTTATAGCGATGCGTCGAAATACCGAGTAATTACCGCTTCGAAAGTAGCTGAAAAAGGCGGTAAATTTGTAATTATCCGTTCATTATCGACTTCAGTGGGCGATGTTCCGCATACCGGGGTAATGCGGTATGATGAGAAATTCACCAAAATTCCTGCGGTTGCCATCGGAAATGTTTCGGCTGATGAACTTTCCCAAATTTTAAGTTCGGAAAAAGTTCGAGTGAAATTAAATTCAAACTGCGGAATGAAAGCTGAAAAATTAAACCATAACATCATTGGCGAAATTCCAGGTAAAAAAGACGGGAAAGTCATTGTGGTGGGTGCTCACTTGGATTCCTGGGATGTTGGCGAAGGTGCGCATGATGATGGAGCCGGAATTGTTCAGAGTATTGAAGTTTTAAGAGCTTTCAAAAAATTGGGAATTCAAAATAATCATACCATAAGGATTGTTTGTTTTGCAAACGAAGAAAACGGAACCCGTGGTGGTCTGAAATATGCCGAAACTGCAAAATTGGAAAATGAACCCCATGTTTTTGCCATCGAAAGCGATGCCGGCGGATTTACGCCAAGAGGAATTTCACTGGATATGCCCGAATCTAAGATTAAGGAAGTGGAGAAATGGGCACAGCTTTTCCTGCCTTATGGAATTTATGATTTTTCGGGACGATACGGCGGTGTAGATATCAATCCGCTGAAAGTTGAGATTCAAACACCTTTGGCAGGACTATATCCCGATTCTCAACGGTATTTTGACATACACCATACTCCGGAAGACACTTTTGAAAAGGTCAATAAAAGAGAGCTTTTGCTGGGCGCTGTTGCCATGGCGCAAATCGTTTATATGATTGATGAATATTGGTGATTTGTGTTGGGTGTTGGGTGTTTTGAGTTAGGATCATAAAGATTTAAGTTAAATTTTATTGATCCAAATTATGTAGTATGATTTTTGATAATATTCGGACTATGAAAAAATTATTTCTGGTAATACTGACGGGAATGTTTTTGAGCTGTAATGGCCAGGAATCCCAACCCGTTTTAAAATCGGTGAATTACGACGAATTGAAATCGGTCATTCAAAAAGAGGACGGTAAACTTTATGTGGTGAATTTTTGGGCGACTTGGTGCAAACCCTGTATAGAAGAGCTTCCGGCATTTATGGCGGTAAACCAAGAATTCAAAGACGACCCTCATTTCAAAATGATCTTAGTTTCCATGGACAGCAAAAAGCAATTGGACACCAAAGTCAAAAAATTCATCGAAAAAAATAATATGAATGTGGATGTTTACCTTTTGGATGACAACAAAAGGATGAATGAATGGATTCCGGCGACGGATCCTTCCTGGAGCGGTGCGATTCCGGCGACGGTTTTCTATAAAAACGGCAAGAAAGTTCATTTCAAAGAATTGGAAATGACACAATATGAATTAGAAGATATAATTGAAGAAAATTTATAAAATGAAAAACCTAATTCTTTTATTGGGCGTGGCTTTCACGATGATGGCGTGCCAAAGCAATACAGAAAATACGATCGAAGTTGCCGTGACAGATGCGGTAGAATCTACGGTTGCTGAAAATTTGAATCTAAGCGGATATAAAATTGGAGATGAAGCAACTGATTTCAAACTGGAAAACATCGACGGAAAAATGGTTTCGCTGGCTGATTACAAAGATGCAAAAGGATTTATCGTGATTTTCACGTGCAATCATTGTCCGTATGCGATTGCTTACGAAGATCGGATCATTGCATTGGACAAAAAATACAAACCGCTAGGTTATCCGGTGATTGCCATCAATCCGAACGACCCGGAAGTTCAACCGGAAGACAGTATGGGAGAAATGAAAAAACGTGCCGCAGAAAAAGGATTTACATTCCCTTATTTGCTGGATGAAGGACAAAAAATTTATCCGCAATATGGTGCTACCAAAACGCCACATGTATTTTTACTGAACAAGGAAGAAGGAAAAAACTTAGTGAAATACATCGGAACGATTGATAATAATTATGAAGATGCAGATGATGCAGACGTTCATTATGTACAAGATGCCGTGGATGCCTTGATTGCCGGAAAGCAGGTTCCAAATGAAATGACGGTCGCAATCGGATGTACGATTAAGGTGAAGAAGTGAGGTTTTAATTAAAATTTAGGAAAGGCTTATTATGGATAGGCCTTTTTTTGTGAGTTTATAGGTTTTTAAAAGGAATAGATTCTTGCGTTTGCGCCAACCTATTGATTCATTTAAAATGATTTCTGTAGCCCAATTGAATTTCTTCATTTTAATCAATTCATAAAGGATTTTTTGCGAATATTCTTTGTAATATTCCTCTAAATTAACTTTCTGTTTGGCATTCAAATAATCGTTGAAGATGATGTGCCGAGCTTTGTAGTAATGGTAATATTTTTGAGGTTGCAGTGTTGGATTTTGAGAAATATTATCCAAATGCTTTCGTATTTTAACCTTAGATTGATTGGTCAGATTAAATTCAAGCTTGGGATTAAGCAACAAGATTTTCATAAAAAACTCCCAGTCTTGCGCCGCCAATAAATTCTCGTTAAAAAATATTTGTTTTTTCGTAATAAATGCACGCTTTATCAAAGGATTACTTATTAACCATATAGATTCCTTTTTAAAAAATGAAGTAATCAAACTTTCTTCTGAGTTTATTTTTACGATGTTTTCTTCATTGGAATTATTTTCAAAAAAATAAACAGACTGATAAATTATCAAATCATTTTTTGTGTTAGTTATTTTATCCTTAACCGAAGATAAAAAAT
>JAEWHB010000197.1 GCA_023388015.1 Bacteroidota bacterium | reverse complement strand
AACCAACTATTCCACACATAGTTTTAGATTATTTTTGAGTGTAATAAACTTTTAATCGCAATTTTTTATCCTGATTTTCGGAATTACTTCCGTGCAATACTACCCTGTAAGGGTTAAAACTTCTGTTGTTAAGAAAAGGATCGGTCGGGCTCAATACACTTGTATAACTGCTTGCGGGACTCAAAAGGAAGTTACCCATACTTAGTATTACTGAACCATCCTCATAAATTTCGTTTTTCTCTACAATATCTTTGATATAATCTGTAATTCTGATGGTGTACATCTTGGAATTATCTGCATAATTATACATCGGATTGAATTGAACCGCAAGCGGATAACTGTTGTAGAACGATGATATATCCGGGAAATTTATGTTTTTCCAACTATTGTCTTCACGGTAATTATTCCAAGCAAACAAATAAGGAGGTGTTTTCAAATTATGGCTGTCATCAATGTACAAATTCAGCTCTGCGCCTACAATCGCCCAATCATTGTTCAACACATTTTGTCTGATTTGATTCAGCTGTTCCTGATCTATTTTAATTACGGTTTTGGTTCCGTCCATTCCGGCAAGATATAGTCTAGAATCCCCTTGTGTAGTATTTGGATTTGTATATGCATTTACAAACTGAACACTTCGATTGCTGTGATCAAACTGATTTACTTGCACATTATATCCTTGTTGAGACGACCAATAAGTTCCAAAGTTTAATCCAAAAGAACCTTTCAAACGATCGGGCTGATCTTCACCTTCGGTAGGATTGTCATATCCATAATACATAATTATATTAAAAGCAGGTGTATTGGGTTGGAAGTTAAATATAAATCCTTGGTCCTCTAACACACTGATTTCAATTCCTCTGAAGAAATTTCTAATAAATGCAGCGTTATCATTCAAATCAGAAGAGTTCTGATTGTCGATAAATTTTTGCTTAAAATAATCTTTGTCAAGTTTTATCTGAAATGCAACCGGCGGAACATCTGTTGATGTTGAATTTTTCTTTTTGATCTGATGAGTTGTCACTTTATTCTTAACAATCCCCGATCCAATCAGATTGGGAAACACATCAATCTGGTTGATGTTGGGACATCCCTGACAGGGCGCCAATGAAGAGTTAGAATAATAAGTTGAATCCTGCGAATAAAGATATTCGGCAACTTCTCTTACCTGAAGCGTCATCTGCATATCGGTCTTTCCATAAATAGAATCCAATTTATAAATTCTGGAAATCCGCATGGTCGCAGTATCGCTAGGTGACTCATTTTCACCTAAATAAAGATAAGTCGTATCGACTTCTATTTGGTCTAGATTGTTTACAAAATAAACAGGAATGGAGAGAATAACAGAATCCATTTCCGCATTTGTGCCGAAATCAGGATTGAAATTTGTCATCCTTGCCTGGGTAATAAAGCGAGCTTTGGTCCGGCCAAAAACCGGTTCTTCAAATACACCCAAAACTCCGTTCTGCAAAACTTGCTCATCTGAACGGATAGAATCATTATTCGTATTATAAGAAATGATATCTACATATTGGAAACTCGCATATGAGCCACTATCCAACAAACCGCTTCCTACATCTGTAATATCATCTTCACAGGAAAAAACCGTGAAAGCGGTTGCACACAACATGATGGCTGCAACGTGATTGAAAAATCTTTTCATCAATTATTTATAAGTTTTCATTCATTAACTCTTCAGCGTAGAAGATATTGTACGCTTCGCCGATTCCTTCTTCCGGACAATATTCCATAACCGGAATATTTTCTGTCTGCAGATATTTATTAATAGATTCAGGAATGAACTCTTCCCCTTTTACCGCTGCGTCTGCATATTTTAATGCAGACAAATTCATGGCCTCAAAGTCAGGTTTTTTCAAGAAATTGGAAATATCGCCGTTGATTCCGTCAAATGCCAATTTCTGGGAAATATCATTACTTAATTCTCCATCAAATTGATTATCAAACAAAGAAACCACAACTTTGGCTTCGTTGAAGAAAGAATCTTCGGCATAATAATCTTTTAAATAAGCCGGAACCATACTGGACATCCAACCCAAAACATGAACCACATCAGGTTTCCAGTTTAGTTTTTTAACTGTTTCCAGAACGCCTTTGGCAAAGAAAATCGCCCGCTCATCATTGTCTGAAAATAATTTCCCATCTTTGTCTGAATACACAGCTTTACGCTTGAAATACTCTTCATTATCAATGAAATAAACCTGCAAACGCTCTCCCGGAACCGAAGCCACTTTGATGATCAAAGGCTGATCCATATCATTGATTATCAGGTTCATACCTGACAACCGAATTACCTCATGCAACTGATGCCTTCTTTCATTTATCACCCCAAATCTTGGCATAAAAATCCTTACATCCGCGCCATTATCACTCATGGCTTTCGGTATGCGTAAAGACTGCTGTGACATCGGGGTTTCAGGAAAATAAGGAATCATTTCTGTAGTTACATACAATATGCGCTTTCCATCCATATCCAAACTCTTTAATTTCTTGAAATAGTGCACAAAGATACGAATTTTCTACTAGATTTATTGGACTTATATTACTTTTGCCTTGTTTTAGATTAATTTAACACCAATTAATGATTCTTTTAAGGAAACCGGGAGAAGTCGAAAACTTTATAACCAATTTGAAGTTATCAAATAAAACAATTGGATTTGTCCCCACTATGGGCGCATTGCACGACGGCCATATTTCGCTGGTTGATCAGTCAAAGAAAAAAAACGATTATACCATCGTCAGTATATTTGTCAATCCTACTCAATTCAATAATCCCGAGGACTTGAAAAAATATCCTCGAACCGAAGAAATCGACACCGCCTTGTTGGAATCTGCCGGTGCCGATGCGGTTTTCATCCCTTCGGTCGAAACGATTTATCCGCAAGGACAGATTTCCGAAACCTTTCAATTCAACGGATTGGAAAATCAGATGGAAGGAAAGTTCCGTCCGGGACATTTTGATGGAGTGGCAACGGTTGTGAAAAGATTCTTCGAAATCATTCAACCAGATCGGGCTTATTTCGGCGAGAAGGATTTCCAACAACTCCGAATCATTCAGGAAATGGTAAAACAGTTTCAACTACCGGTTGAAATCGTTCCGGTTCCGATCAAAAGAGAATCAGACGGACTAGCAATGAGCTCCAGAAATATGCGGCTGACACCAGAAATGCGCCAAGAATCAGCCATTATAAATAAAATTCTTTCAGAAGCTAAATCCTTTCTGAAAAATCATACCGTAGCAGAAACCAAAACCTTTGTTTCGGGAGAATTTAAAAAAACAAATCTGGAACTTGAATATTTTGAAGTGGCCGATGAAGCTCATTTACTTCCGGTTTCAGAAGTCGAAAAAGAGGTGAAAATTCGCGGATTTATAGCCGTTTTTGCCGGCGCCATCCGCCTGATTGACAATATGTCTTTAAATTAAAACAGATTTTCTCAAAACTGCTTACCTTTGCCCCTGTTATGATGATAGAAATTGTTCGTTCCAAAATTCACCGCGTAAAAATTACAGGTGCAGATTTAAATTATATCGGCAGTATTACCATCGATGAAGATTTGCTGGATGCCGCCAAAATGATCGTGGGAGAAAAAGTGCATATCGTAAATCTTCAGAACGGTGAGCGCTTTGAAACCTATACCATCGCCGGAAAACGTGGCGCCGGAGAAATTACCCTCAACGGTCCGGCCGCAAGAAAAGTTCAGGTGGGTGATACCATAATTATCATCGGATATGCTTTGGCTACAATTGAAGAAGCACAAAACTTCAAGCCGACCATCATCTTTCCAAACGAAGAAACTAACAGGCTGGATTAATGAAGTCCAAAATCGGCCAGTTTGTTTTTATCATTGCCGCAGCCTTTCTCGCAGTGATATTTATCTGGTTAACTCTCAGACAAACCGATTTTGACGTGCTCCAATCAGCCGCTCAACGTGCCAATTATTTCTGGTTCATCCTGTCCATGGCACTGAGCATCCTTTCCTATTGGCTCCGTGCCGCAAGATGGAAATTGCTCCTTGGACCCATCGGACATGAAATTCAAACCAAAAGCGCTTTCTGGGCTATTTCACTCGGATATTTCACCAATCTTACCATTCCCCGAAGCGGAGAAATAGCACGGGCGACTTCACTTTACAAAATGGAAAAAGTGCCTGCCGACAAATCCATCGGAACCATAGTTCTGGAAAGGGTAATTGACGTTATCTTTTTGGGAATCTTTTTTGGCTTAACGCTGATTTTCAATGCCGAAACCCTGTTTTCCTTTTTTTCCTTTACCGAAAAACCCGAACTGGGAAAATACGGCATCGCTTTCGGAGTTTTGATTCTGATTTTTCTGGTCCTACTCGCTTTCCGCAAAACTTTAAAAGGATTTAGCCTCTACCGGAAAATCGAAGTTTTCATGAAAGGAATCTGGGAAGGATTTAAATCAATTCTACATTTAAAAGAGCGCTGGCTTTTCATATTTTATTCTTTCGCTATTTGGTTTTGTTACTTTTTGATGACCTATGTAGTGATTTTTGCCTTTCCCGAAACTTCCCATTTCGGACTGGGAGAAGGATTTTTCTTAATCGTTTCCGGCGCTTTGGGCATGATACTTCCCGCAGTCGGCGGATTGGGCTATCCCTATGTGATGAGTATTGCTTTTGCAGCGATTTATCTCACACAAGGACAAACGGCAGAAGAAGGCAGAGCAGTAGGAAATTACTTTGGACTGATGCTCTATTTCGCACAAATTATTTCGATTTTAATCTTCGGATTTTTGGCGATTTATTTCATAGGGAAAACACGAAGCTCTAAAGCGCACTAAAAAAGATTATTATCATCAGTGCAATTATAAACTGAACCAACAAGCTAATAAGTACGGAACGGTAAATAGCTTTTAATTTGTTTCGTAATAAATAAACAATGAGCGCCAATACAGAAGTCACAATCGGATAGAACAGAAAAAAACTTATAAATTCACTTTCTCCTATGAATATACTTCCGCCAGTTTCGATGTCCCAGACAGAACTTAACGTATTGGCCAAAATCAAACTCGTATAAAAACAAATTAAAATACTCGCAGCCACTGCCAGAACATTAAACAAACATCCATTTTGGGACTTCGGTTCTGTTT
>JAEWHB010000169.1 GCA_023388015.1 Bacteroidota bacterium | reverse complement strand
ACGATCTTTACATTGAGAACCCCGACAATTATTCCGCCAACACCGCATTTTGGAAATATATCCAAGGTTATTTACTGGAACTTTCGCTTTCGGTGGACAATATTTTCGTGATTGCAGTAATTTTCCGTTCGTTCAGTATTCCGCAAAAATACCAACACAGAGTATTGTTTTGGGGAATTATCGGTGCAATAGTATTCCGTGCGATTATGATTTTCTTTGGAATCTGGTTGATAGAAAAAATAGACTGGATAACTTATATTTTTGGGGCATTCCTGATTTATACGGCATACAATATGGCTTTTGCTGGTGAGGAAGCTCAATTTAACCCAAAAGAAAGTCGTGTATTTAAATTAACTCGGAAATTTATGCCGATTACCAAAAGCATTCACGGACAAAAATTATTTGTCAAAAAAATGGGCATTTGGGCAGCAACTCCTTTGTTTTTGGCTTTGATAATCATTGAATTCACCGATATTCTTTTTGCCCTTGACAGTATTCCTGCAATTTTGGCGATTACCGAAGATCCGTTTATCGTGTTTTCTTCCAATATCATGGCGATTCTCGGACTTCGATCTATGTATTTCTTCTTGGCCAATATCATCGACAAATTCTCTTATCTGAAATTCAGCCTTGCCGTGATTTTGGTGTACGTAGGTATCAAGATGATTTTGCATCATTATTTAAAAGACAACGGATTGGAAATTCCAGAATGGCTTTCTCTTGGAATAATTGTAGTGTCGCTGGGTAGCGGAATTCTTTATTCATTGTATAAGAATAAGCAGGAAGAAAAGGCTGAAAATTAGATAATTTTTGAAATTTAGTCGTCTTCACATTCGTCGAATTTTAAACTTATCCTCATCTGATTCTCATTCAAAAAACGTAATTTTGAAGGATGTTTCTAAAGTCCATCATACTTCGGAATTTTAAAAATTTCACTGAATCTGAATTTGACTTTTCTCCCAAAATAAATGCTTTTGTCGGGCAAAATGGCGTTGGAAAAACCAATGTGCTGGATGCCGTTCATTATTTGGCGCTTACCAAAAGCTATTTGAATTATTCTGATGCATTAAATATCCAGTTCGGAGAAGAGTTTTTTTCACTCGAAGGGAATTTCGAGAAAAACGGAAACGAAGAAGTGATTTTTTGTGGTGTTCAGAAAGACAAAGCCAAAATTTTAAAACGTAATTCCAAAGCCTATGACCGGATTTCTGACCACATCGGGCTTTATCCGGTCGTGATGATTTCGCCTTATGATTTAGACTTGATCAAAGAAGGCAGCGAAGTGAGGCGGAAGTTTGTGGACAACATCATTTCGCAGTCCAATAAAGAATATTTGCAAAAATTGATCCGATACAATCGTGTTTTGGCCCAAAGAAATGCACTTTTGAAATACTTTTTTCAAAATAATACATTTGACAAAGTTTCCCTTGAAATTTATGATGAAGAATTGGTTGAATTAGGCGTTTCAATTCATCAGGAACGTCAAAACTTAATCATTGAGTTTCTGCCGATTTTTCAGGAATATTACAATCATTTATCGGGTGGAAATGAAAAAGTAGGAATCAAGTATCAATCCCAATTGGAAAATAATTCTTTCAAGGATTTATTGTCCGATAATCTTCAACGTGACAGAAGCGCGCAATACACCACACAGGGTATTCACAAAGACGATTTGGATTTGAATATAATGAATTATCCGATTAAAAAATTCGGTTCGCAAGGGCAACAAAAATCGTACTTGATTGCACTGAAGCTCACGCAACTCGAATTGATACGGAATTCATCTGAATTAACGCCTTTGCTGTTGCTTGATGATATTTTTGATAAATTGGATGAATCAAGAGTGGAGCAATTGATTAAATTGGTAAACGAAGACCGATTTGGACAGATTTTTATTTCGGATACGCATCCGGAGCGAACTGAAGGTATAATTCGGAAAATTAATTCCGACAGTAAAATTTTCCGATTATGAAAAGAAAGGACAACAAACAGACTTTGGGCGAAGCGATTCAATCTCTGATCAGTGTTTGGGGAATCGAAGAAAAATTACTTTCCGTTCAGGCAGAAGAATTATTTGCTGATATGATGAAAGGTGTGATTATGAAATATGTTGAAAATGTGCATGTAACAAAGCAGGTTTTGTTTGTCAAAATGAATTCTCCCGAATTGAAAAATGAACTTCAATACGGGAAGAGTAAAATAATTGCGCATATCAACGAAGGAATCGGAAAGGAATTCATTCAGGATATAAAATTTATCTAATGCCGTTAGTTGCTGAATCTAAATATGTTGCGCCTTCATTTTTTTATAGAAATCCGCATGTATCTACAATTTACATGGGAAGATTTAAAAAGACTACACCGCCCGATTACCAACGCCATCGGTTGGAATTGACCGATGGTGATTTCCTTGACATTGATTTCATTCATAAAAACCCAAAAAAGGCTATTATCCTATGCCACGGACTGGAAGGCGCCTCCAATCGCACTTACAATAACACAAGCGCCAAATACTTTCTTCAAAATGATTTTTCGGTTTTTGCATGGAACAACCGAAGTTGTAGCGGAGAAATAAACCGTTTGCCGAAGCTTTATCACCATGGAGTTGTAGAAGATTTTTCAGAAATGGTGGATTTCGTTTTGGATAAAAATTTCGAGGAAATTTATCTTATGGGATTTTCCATGGGCGGCGCTCAAATTATGAATTATCTTGGCTCTACTGATGTTGATGCCCGAATCAAAGCTGCGGTTGCTGTTTCTACGCCTATTCAGTTGAAATCAAGTGCAGAAACTCTAAAAAGGGGATTCAACAAAGTTTACCTGAAAAATTTTACCCGGAAAATTTCTAAAAAACTCAAAGCAAAAGCTGTTCAATTTCCGGACGCAGTGGATTGGGGAAAATTAAAACAAATCAGAACTTTTGACGAAATCGATGAGTTTTTTACTGCGCCTTTGCACGGTTTTATGGGACGCGAAGATTATTATGAGAAAGCTTCTCCGGCCTACGTGATGGGAAAAATCCAAACACCTGTTTTGGTTCTAAATGCTTGGGACGACCCGTTTTTGGGCGAGGAATGTTATCCCATTGATTTTGCCAAAAATCATGCGTTTGTGTATTTGGAAACACCCAAAAATGGTGGACATTGCGCATTTCCTCTGAAAAATTCAGAATTTTCTTATTCAGAAATTAGGGCTTTGGAATTCTTCAAAGACAAAAACCACAATTAATATTAATTATGGCTTTTGCTGGATAGGTTGTTTAAAATCAATCAATTGCTCCAATTGGTTTTGTCGTTACACCCGTTTCTGCATTTCCCATATTAACAGTTTTGACCGCATTGGTTTGGGTAAGGAAATTTTTATAATAGATAGAAACATTCAAATAAATATCTACTAAATCAGGGAATTCCCGATTTTTGTTTAAGTCAAATTGCAATCGCCAAGTTCCATTCTCAACAAATGCGCGAGCAGAATATAGAGGGAAATGGGATTTGCTACCATCTACGGCAATTGAAGTCCCACCATCTTTTGTCACTACAAAGAAACCTCCAATGGTTACATAAAATTTCGTTGCGTCTATTTTTGTGTCATAATTATGCAGTCCGTGTTTATTTACATTATCAAAATGATAAGGAATATAACTAACAGATGAAAACGGCATTGCAGCAGGATCGAACTTATTTAGATTATTTGTTTCAGTGTTTTTAACCAAAAGGATTGAATTTCCTGAAACGCCAGTATAGAATCCGGGATCTTCAAGAAATAGTTCGTTACCTGTGCGTAATTGGAAAGTTCCATTTACTTCCAAAGTTTCTACAGGTTGTTGATTGGTGGGTAGCCCTATTCCGATTTGAGCGTTCAAAGAAACAGTCCCAATGAATACAATTAATTGGATAAAATTTTTCATGATTAGATAGTTAAGAGTTAGAGTTTATATTCCGGATGGAGGAGAGGCTGCGGCGCCTGTGTTTTCGCCATCTAGGTCGTAAGGTACTGTACCTAAGTTTCTAAAGAATCTTTTTGGAAACAATACAATGTCAAAGTTGTATTCATAAGAGCCAGTTTGCGGATCGGCTTCTCTTGCCCTTATTTCAACATGCCATTTCCCTGCGCTTTCAAAAGCTCTGATGACAAAATTATCGTAAACATATGAAGTGTTGCCACCGGAAGTAGTGGTGCTTTTTCGGTAAATTCCCAAACTCCCACCTATTGGCGTTGCTTGGAAATTACAAATTGAAATTACATATTTAGAAGTGGATATGTTCAGATCCAGGTCTCTTAAGTTATCTTTACTGACACCGGTTATTTGATAGGGTTGTATAATAATGGGCATTATTTCCTGATTCCCTACAAATTCCATGATTCTTCCATCAACAGCCGCTCCATGAGCCTCGCTCGACTTATCAGCTGCCACAATTCTGAATTTATCCGGTCCATAAGTTAAACCATCGTAGGCTGGTAAACTATTGATGTAAAACTTATTGTTTACATACACATCGCCACCATCAACTTCAAGCATTTGAGTAGGTGTAGTTACGCCGATTCCGACTTGCGCATTCAAGGTAAAACTGGCTGCTAGGAACAGCCAACATAGAAGGTTGGTTTTCATAAAAATATAGTTAAGAGTATTTAGTAACTTACAATAGCTGTGGAGGCAGCAGCAGTTGAATTACCATTCATATTTACCGTCTGCAACGGAAATATTTTGGCATAGGTCTTAGGATAAACCACGCAGGTTATATTCCATGTTCCATTGGCATCTGATGAAACTGCAGAGTAATCTGCTTCCAAATGCCAGGTGTCACCTATTTGCTTTGTTCTGGCAACAGGAGGTGCAGGATTGTTTCCTTCTAAATCTTGGTCAAACCAAGCAGAAAGAATAACTAGCGCATAATCTGTTGCACTAATTTTGGTGTCAAAATCCAAAACCCAGTCACCCAGTACGTTTGTGAGTTGATAGGTCAAGATAGAAGAGATGCCTCCGGTTGTACTACCGGTAGCAGCCAAATCTAAATGTTCAATTGCGCCTGTGGTTTGATTTTGTACCAAATAAACAAAAGTTTCCCTCTCGGTAGGTGAAATAGCAGGAAGATTTTGAGGCAGCAAAACATTTGCGGCTTTCATACTACCGTTTATGTCCAATGCCGAACCTGGTCTTGGGGTTTCAGTGTTTATCCCTACTTGAGCGAAAGAAAATTGTGAAAAAAGGATTATAAAAATCCCTAGAGAGAGTTTTTTAGTTTTCATAGTTTTAGTTAGGAAATGCGAATATACTAACTTTTAGTAAAAAAAAAATTAATTAACTAAAAACTAAAAAAATAATGCCGAATGATCAAAGACTAGCCATTTCTCTTATGGTCTCCAATGTATCGACTGCACTAAAAACTGCATTTCCCGCTACTAGTACATCTGCGCCTAATTGTGTGAGTTGTGCTGCGTTGCCCGGTCCAACTCCCCCATCAACTTCAATTAACACTTCAGCATTTTTACGATCGATTAATTCTGCGGCCTGAACAATTTTTTCATAAGTGTGTTGAATGAATTTTTGTCCTCCAAAACCAGGGTTGACACTCATTATTAAAAGTAAATCAATGTCTTTGATGATGTCTTCTAGTAAATGCACAGGCGTATGAGGGTTCAATGCAACTCCGGCTTTCATGCCTTCATCTTTTATCGCTTGTACAGTTCTATGAAGATGAGTGGAAGCTTCGTAATGAATGGTTAGGACATCAGCGCCAACTTCTTTAAAATCTTTGATATAACGCTCTGGTTGGACAATCATCAAATGAACGTCCAGTACTTTGTCAGATAAATCGTCAATTGCTTTTATAACCGGCATTCCGTAAGAAATATTGGGTACAAAAACTCCATCCATTACATCGAGATGTATCCATTCTGCATTACTGCGGTTAATCATTTCAATGTCTCTTTGCAAATTACCAAAGTCGGCAGCTAGAACGGAAGGAGCAATGATGGGCATATTTGTTTGTTTTAGGCAAAGATAAAGAAGTAAAACTTCGAATTAAAAAAAATCTATGAAAAAAGCCCGCTCAAAGAACGGGCTCGATATACGGTTTTTAGATTGATTAAAATTATCTTCCGATGTAAGATTTCAAAATCTTGCTTCTTGAAGTATGTTTCAATCTTCTGATTGCTTTTTCTTTTATCTGACGAACTCTTTCTCTTGTCAAATCAAATGTTTCACCAATTTCTTCCAAAGTCATCGGATGAGCGCCATTTAATCCGAAATACAAACGAATCAAATCCGCTTCTCTCGGTGTCAGCGTCTGCAAAGCACGTTCGATTTCGATACGCAATGACTCGGTCATCAATTCCCCGTCAGGACTTGGTGATTCACCTGTGTTCAAAACGTCATAAAGATTAGAGTCTTCTCCTTCTACCAAAGGCGCATCCATGGAAACGTGACGCCCGGAATTTTTCATTGACTCCTTTACGTCACTTTCCGACATATCAAGCAATTCCGAGATCTCTTCTGCAGATGGTGCGCGTTCATGCTCCTGCTCCAAAGTCGCATAAGCTTTGTTGATTTTATTGATGGAACCGATTTTGTTCAAAGGCAAACGTACGATACGTGACTGTTCGGCCAATGCTTGAAGGATCGATTGACGAATCCACCAAACGGCATACGAAATAAACTTAAATCCACGTGTTTCGTCAAAACGCTGTGCGGCTTTGATCAAACCTAAATTTCCTTCGTTAATCAAATCCGGCAAACTCAATCCTTGGTTCTGGTATTGTTTTGCAACCGAAACTACGAAACGTAAATTCGCTTTGGTTAGTTTTTCCAAAGCCAAACGGTCACCCGCTTTGATTTTTTGCGCTAACTCAACTTCTTCGTCAGCAGTAATTAAATCTACCT
>JAEWHB010000111.1 GCA_023388015.1 Bacteroidota bacterium | reverse complement strand
CTTTTTATATGTTTCTTCCGAAAATTGAACTGTTGTCATTTTTCTTATCGTTTAAAGTTTCAGGTTTAAAGTTTCAAGTTAATTCTGAAAATTATTTAAACCCAAATCTTATTTATAATTTAAAATTCAAAATATATCATTCATTTTAAGCGTCCAGTTCGCCTGCAATCAAATTCAAACTACTCATGGTGATGATGGCATCACTCAGCATAGAACCTTCAATCAATTCAGGATAAGCCTGATAATAAATAAAACAAGGTCTTCTGAAATGCAGTCTGTAAGCCGAACGTCCACCGTCGCTTATGAAATAATAGCCCAATTCTCCGTTTCCGCCTTCCACAGCATTGTAAATTTCGCCGACAGGCAAATCCACTTCACCCATAATGATTTTGAAATGGTAAATCAAAGCTTCCATCTTGGTGTAAACATCAGCTTTCAGCGGCAGATAGAAATCCGGCGCGTCTGCGTGATGTTTGGTAGCTTCTTCGCCTGTTAGGTCATTAATTTTTTGAATGGCCTGTTTGATAAGGCTGATTGACTGCCACATTTCTTCGTTTCTCACCAAAAAACGGTCATAGCAATCACCTGTTGTGCCGATTGGAACTTTGAAATCAAATTCTTCGTATCGGCTATAGGGTTTCTGAACTCTCACATCATAATCAACGCCGGCAGCACGTAAGTTGGGACCGGTAAATCCGTAAGCCAAAGCACGTTCGGCAGTGATGCCACCCACACCTTGGGTACGTTCGATGAAAATTCTGTTTCGGTTAAATAAATCTTCAAATTCTTTCAATGCTTTGGGATATTCCTCCACAAAACGGTTGATTTTGTCCCAGGCCGCTTCACTGAAATCTCTTTCAAATCCGCCGATGCGGCCGATGTTGGTTGTCAGTCGGCTTCCGCAGATTTCTTCGTAAATTTCATAAATACGTTCGCGGAATTGGAACACATAAAGGAATCCGGTAAAAGCACCGGAATCCACGCCCATAATGGAACTGCAGATCAAATGATCTGAAATCCGGGCGAGTTCCATAATGATGATACGCATATAACTAACCCTTGCCGGAACTTCAATTCCCACAAATTTTTCTACCGTCAAGTGCCAACCGATGTTGTTAATCGGCGCCGAACAATAGTTCAGACGGTCTGTAAGCGGCGTTACCTGATACAAAGGTTTTCTTTCCGCTATTTTTTCAAAAGCTCTGTGAATATATCCCACAGTAGGTATTGCGCTGATGATTCGTTCACCGTCGATTTCCAGAATGTTTTGGAATACACCGTGTGTTGCGGGATGCGTAGGTCCAAGGTTGATCGTCTGAGTGGTTTTCTCAGGCGCAACTTTAGACTTTTTTATATTTTTTTCTAATTCTGCCATTTTCTCGATCCGTTAAACGGTAAAATTTCCGTAATTAAAATTTCCGCCTCGTCCAAACATTTCGTCGTCCTTGTCAGAACGGGTTTGGTCTTCCAGTGGGAACTCTTTCCGCATAGGGAAATAATCCATTTCTTCCACATTCATCACGCGAATCAAATTGGGATGTCCGATGAAATTCACACCGTAAAAATCATAACATTCTCTTTCGAGCCAATTGGCCGTTGCATGAAGTTTGGAAGCGGTATAAATGTTGGGTTCGTTGATGTCCAAAGCGAATTTCAGTCTGATGTGGAAGTTTTTCGGCATATTATAAGCCAAATAAGTAACCACCAGTTCTTCTCCTTTATTTTGCGGATAATGGATGGCAGTCAGATCGGTCAGAAAACGAAAAGCCAAATCTTCTTCTTCGTATAAAAACTGAAGAACTTTCAGATTGAATTCTTTATCGGCATGAATGGCCATCATTCCGAAGCTTTCTTCGTAGCCAATGATAGCTTCTCCGAATTTTTCTCTGAGTTTTTCAAAAACAAATTTATTGTCCAACATATATAGTTTTTCGCTTATGAAATGCCGTAGCTTCTCAATAATTCCTGATATTCCTCGCTGTCACGTCTTCTGATGCTTTCGGTTTCCACCAAATCCTGAACGCGCATAACGCCGTCCAGAATAGCTTCGGGTCTTGGGGGGCAACCGGAGACATAAACGTCCACCGGAATTACCTGGTCAATTCCTTGTAAAACCGAATACGTATCGAAAATTCCGCCACTGCTGGCACAGGCTCCCACCGCTACTACCCACCGCGGTTCGGCCATTTGTATGTAAACCTGTCTTAAAACAGGCGCCATTTTTTTTGAAATGGTTCCCATAACCATCAAAAGATCACATTGTCTGGGCGTGAAAGCAAGGCGCTCACTCCCAAATCGGGAAAGGTCATAAGTTGAACCCATGGTCGCCATGAATTCAATTCCACAGCAACTGGTCGCAAAAGGCAAAGGCCAAATTGAATTTTTTCTCGCAAGGCCTACTACTTTTGAAAGTTGCATTGTCATGAAACCTTCTCCCTGATATCCTTCCGGCATATCCACAATTTTCACGTTTGTATTGTGTGTAACCGGTCTTTTATTGTGAATCATAACTCTCTTTTTAAATTAACAACATTCAGAACACGGATTATTTTTCCCAATCCAATGCTCCTTTTTTTCTCACATAAATATACATAATCAAAAACAGACCTACAAAAGTTGATACAGCCGCAAATCCTTCCCAACCCAATTCCTTGAAATTGACGGCGTAAGGATAGAAGAAAATCACTTCTACGTCAAATAAAACAAAGAGAATTGCAACCAAATAATACTTGATGGAAAACGGTTTTCTCGCATTTCCAACCTGCTCGATTCCACTTTCGAAGTTGTCTAATTTTTCATCTGTGCTACGTTTGGGTCCTAAAAAATGGGTAGCGATAATGGTTCCTACCACAAAACCAACGGCCAGTAAAAACAAGACTAAAATCGGGATATAATCAAAAGATGTGTCCATTTTTTTACTACAAAAATCAGCGTGTAAATTTACGAACTATTCATGGTAAGCAAAGGTAATCCAATTTTTATTTGCCGATTTTTCATGAAAAGCTCTAATTTATATTGATTTTAAATAACCTTTATTCCTAATAATTCTATAAGATAATCCCTGAAAGTTTGAAGATTTTGTAGCGTTTCAAACGTTTTCGTACATTTTTTACAATGAAATTTGATTGAACAATCGGCGTTTTTCTTAATTAAATCTGCCTCAATGCTTTGTTTTTATTTTGTATTTAAGTGGAACTGCGGAAGGAATTTTGGAAATTCTAATTAATTCAAAAGCAATACAATACGTGGAAATAAATAATTGCCTAAACCTATTGCGTGTAAAAGATTAATTCTTATATTTGCCGTCCGAAAAAATAATTAAAAAGTATAACTAATGTATGCAATTGTAGAAATAGCAGGGCTTCAATACAAAGTTGAGCAAGACCAGCAATTGTACGTAAACCGTTTGCAGGGTGATACA